>NZ_JAIWOF010000060.1 GCF_020217025.1 Flavobacterium sp.
AAAATTGAAAATGTGCAGAAAATCTGTAATAGAAATATAATTATACTTTATAAATTTAAATTAAAAAAAGTGAAGACATGCATGTACATAAACTTAAATTAACAGGATTATGAAATTAAAATCATTTTTATACTTACTACTTTTTGCTTTACCCATTAATTTACTAGCTCAAAAAATTACAGGACAAGTAATTAATGAATTTGACAGTACCCCCATTTTTGGGGTTGCTATTTATAATGATGGTGTGCCGTTTGCTTTTTCTGACCAAGAAGGGAAATTTGAAATTGAAGATGTGTCTACAATTAAAGAACTAACCTTTTCACATTTGGCTTTTACAGAGAAAGTTTTAAAAACATCTGATTTTAAAAGTGAAAATCAAATAATTTATTTAACTGAAAAAGCTACCATGTTGAGAGAGGTGGAAATAATAACTCCCAAAAACCCATTAACATTAGAAGAAATTATAAAAAAAAGTTCGAAGAAATTTATTGAAAATTACAAGGCAAAACCATACTATTCCAATGCAAATGTTAAACAAATTGTTATGGAGAACAACTCCTTTAAAGGTTTTATAGAATTAGATGGGCTACTGTTTAATTTTATTTCAAAAAACAATAACACTTTTCAATACCCCTATTTAATTCCAAAAGAGTATAGAAAAAATGTTGAAAATTTAAATTTAAGAAATTATATAGTTAAACAAAAAGAGATGTTTAATTATTTTAACACAGATTATCTAAGAGGATCTTTTTTTTTAAATTTTCAATCAGCTAACCTATCACATCCACTTTTTAAAAAACATAAATACACCTATAAAAGATTAGAAGATATTGAAATTAATGGCAATGAATATTATCAAATTCAATTCTTTCAAAAAAAAGGGATAAATGTTGGTAGAGATTTATTCAATGTATATGGAGAAATGTTAATTTCTAAAGAAGATTTTGCAATTGTCAAACACAAAGTAAGTTTTGACTTTGACAAAAGTTTTTCAAATGAGTTTGAGATTTATTATGACCTAAAAGGAGATAAAATATTGCCATCAAAAATAATCTCATCGATAAAAGTAATTAGCCGGGGCTATAAAAAAAATAATACATTTTTTCAAACAGATTTGACAATTGACAACTCAAAAACTATAGATTCAAAAGAAATTAATCTTGGATTTTATATTTGCTATTATTTAGATGAGATTAAGTATAATCCTCAATATTGGCAGAATAAATCAATAATTAATTCTACAAAATTGATTGACAATTATTTAAAAACTATATCTGAAAAAGATTTTGAAAATGGTGCAAATCAAAAACAATTAGACCTAAAATCAAAATACCACACTAATGAACTTGAAAAGTTAAGAATTTATCAAATAAAATTACATGAAGAAACTTTAAAAAACATTAAACTATGAAAATACTAATTTTTACGTGTTTTAGTTTTTTAATATTGTCTTGTAGTAAGGCAAAAGAAATTAAAGAAAATAGTATTGTTTCTGAAATAGAAAAAATAGAAACACCTTCAAAAGGCTTATTAGAATGTAAAGAAACCACTTTTTATGCAGGAAAAGTTAAAGCTGGGCAAACTGTTGAACATACCTTTAGTTTTGTTAATATTGGAACAGAGTCTGTAATTATATTAGAAAAAACAATGTCGTGTAATTGTACAGATTTAAAAACAAGTTTAGATACTATACAACCTAATGAAATTACAAATCTAAAAGTAAAAATAGATACAAAAGATAAAAATCCTGGTAAAAATAATGCAACAGTAACCGTAAAAACTAATGGTAAAAGAAAGTTTTATTTACTAGAAGTTACTTTTGATGTTATAGAATAATCATAAAAAAGTCCTGCAATTTGCGGGACTTTTTTTGTTGTATTACTTTATGATTGAATTGTAAGCAAGATTTAATTTACTTACCACAATTTCAATTTCTTCTTCATTCAAATGACCAAATCCAAAACGAATAGCACAGGTGTTTTTATCTTGATAAAGAATGGTCTTCGGCAGAAAGACATCTAATTTCGAAACTTCTTCCGCAAGTTGAATTAATGATATGGAAGGGTTAAATTCAATCCAAATGGCTAATCCACCAGAAGGCTTTTTAAATCGAATGGCTTCATTGAAATATCGCTTCAAACATTCACAAGCAAAATTCCTTCTTTGTTTGTAAATGATGGTATTCTTTTTTAGTAAACGATGAATTTCACCTTCATATATTAATTCCGAAAGCACTTGTTCTTGAATTAAGTCGCCCTGCTTGTCTAACATTTGAAGATAGTTTTTGGCTTCCAAAATCAAATTTTCAGGAGCGACCACAAATCCAGTTTGAAAACTTGGGAACAACGATTGTCCTAATTTCCCAAGATAAATCACCATTCCATTTCCATCTGAACTTGCCATGGGCAACATAGCGGAACCGTCGAGTTGAAAATCATAATCAAAATCGTCTTCAATTATCGCAAATTGGTATTTCTTGGCGAGTTGTAAAAGTTGTAATCTTCGTTCTGCAGACAAAGTGTTTGTTGTAGGATAATCACGATTAGAACACACATAAACACATCGAATTTTTCCTTTTGTAAAATGTTTTTCTATGTAATTGATGTCTAATCCGTTTTCATCAACAGGAATGGTTTTAATATCGGCTCCAGCTTCCTGAAAAATCATGTTGGCATTATAGTTACTCAGATTACCAACCAAAACCACATCTTTTTTGCGAATTAAAAGTTGCGAGATGATGTACAAACTCATTTCGGTACTTCGAGTACTAATTAAATTTGTGGGTTTGATGTGAAAACCTCGGGTTGCATTTAAAAAATTACACAATTGATTTTCAAACGTAGAATAGCTGTTTTTTGATGTATTGTTCCATTTTGAAATCAATGATTTTCGTTTCATTGATGTGCCGTACCATTTCGAAAATTCGTGAATAGGATGCAATCGTAAATCGGGTTGACCATCGTTTAAAGTGTATTTTGCTTCCGAAAATTCTTGTGTTGATGCCAAGTGAAACGAAGTTTGAAAAGGAAAACCTGTTGTTTTAGGATAACTATACGCATCGTTTATTTTGTTAGTACTTGCTTTGATAGTAGCTGTTTTTGGTTTTGGAACCAAGATAAAAGTGCCTTTGTTTGGAATAATTTCAACCCAACCTTGTGAAGCTAATTCTTCATAAACCGCAACGGCTGTATTTCTGTGAATGTTGAGAAATTGACTGAAAATTCGGGTGCCAGGTAAAGCCGTTCCTTCTTTAAGATACCTTCTTTGAACAGCATTTATAATTTGTTGGGAAATTTGAATATACACCGATGTAGCACTCGTTTTATCAAAGTGAATAAGCTCTTTCAACAATACATTAACCGGACTATCTTTCATTTTAAAACTGGACTATTTTAATCGTCCGGAAAGTTACGACTTTTGCACCGTTTTAAAATAAACTTCAAATGAAAAACAAATACTTTTTATCTGTCTTGCTTTTTGGTTCTATATTAGGAAATGCACAAGAAACAGAATTAAAAACAGATTCTCTTAAAGAAGTTGTAGTTACTTCTTCTCGTATTGATTTGCCTTTTAAAGAAAATTCAAGAACAATTCAAATTGTTACCGCTGAAGATATCAAAAAACTGGGAATTACAAATGTTGCTGATGCATTACAACAACTTGCAGGAGTTGACGTAAGACGACAAGGTGTAAACGGAATGCAAGCTGATTTATATATCAGAGGTGGAGGTTTTGATCAAACATTATTGCTTATTGATGGTATCAAAGTTGATGATCCTCAAACTGGACATCACACGATGAATTTAGCTCTGCCAATTGAAGTTATCAAAAGAATTGAAGTAATTAAAGGTCCTGCTGCTCGTGTTTTTGGACAAAATGCTTTTACAGGAGCGGTTAACATTGTAACTAAAGATGTTGAAGAAAATTCTTTGATTGCTAAAGTGCAAGGTGGTTCTTTTGGTCAATTTATTGCTGAAGCCACTGGTACAGTTAGTTTAAAAGAGAGTAGTCATATCGTGCATTTTTCAAAGAATTTTTCAGAAGGATATCGTTATAATACCGATTTTGACAATACCAATTATGTATTGAAAAGTCAATTCAATAAAAATAAATTACCAATTGAATTACTTACAAGTTATTCAGAAAGAAAATTCGGTGCAAATGGTTTTTATGGTTTCACTAGTTATATTGATCAATATGAAGAAACTCAAGCGAGTTTAGTTGGTCTTTCAACGGTAATCAAGAAAGGAAATTTCACATGGAAACCAAGAATTTATTGGCGCAGAAATCAAGATTTGTATTTGCTAATTAGAAACAATCCGTCAGCATACAGAAATTTGCACATCACAAATAAAATAGCGGCTGAATTAAATGGGTCGTACCAATCTAAAATTGGTATTACAGGATTTGGCGTAGAATTTTCTAAATATTATATTTCTAGTAATAGGTTAGGTGACAATCAAAGAGAAATTGCCTCTTTGTTCTTAGAACACCGTTTTCAGTTTTTTAACAACATTATAGATGTTACGCCAGGAATTTCTGCTTCTTATTTTTCAGATTTTGATAATCAGATTTTTCCAGGGTTAGATTTTGGAGTAAAAATTTCTGAAAAGTTTAGAGCTTATGGAAATATTGGAACGTCTTTTAGACTTCCAACGTATACTAATTTATATTATGTTTCACCAACGACAATTAGTAATCCAAATTTAGAAACAGAAGAAGCTTTTTCTCAAGAAGTTGGATTCAAATATTTAACTAAAAATATAAATGTTTCGCTAGCTGCATTTAATCGCGATGCTGATAATTTAATTGATTATGTGCGTGAAGATGCTTCAGATGCTTGGCAAGCGCAAAATATTCAACATGTAAACACAAAAGGATATGAAGCCAATATAGAATATAAATTTCTATTAAATCAATTGCCTCAAAAGATTCAATTAGGTTATTCTTTCTTAGATAACGATGTTAAAAAAAGCGAAGCGAATTTTTCACAATATTCCATTAATTCTATGAAACACCAATTTGTTGGAAATTATGCAATGGAATGGTTCAAGAATTTTAGTAATTCTATCGGATATAGATATGTAGAAAGAACTTCTGGAATTAGTTATAATATTTGGGATGTAAGTGCCTCATACAAATTAAAAGAGTTGGAATTCTCGATTTACGCTAATAATATTTTCAACACAGAGTATGTTGAAGCAGGAATGGTGCCAATGCCAAAAGGAAATGTAATGTTTGGAATGAAATATTTATTCAGATAACAAACAATTTTTTTATATTTGAAAAGGATTACAATTTTGTAATCCTTTTTTTATTATGGAGAATATTATAAGTTACCAAAAAGAAATTTCTTTTGTAAAGCGTTTTTTTGGATTTGTATTTGCAGGTTTAGGACTTCTGATGCTTATTATAACGGGTAGTTTAATGGCGCTCATTTTTATCGTTATAGGGTTGGGATTAAATACAGCTGAAGGCTCAGATATTAATTTATCTTCTAAAGAATTTAGAACATTTCATACGTTATTTGGTGTTAAGGTTGGGAAGTGGTTACCAATACCAAATTTCGAGTATGTATCAGTTTTTAGAACTAAAGAAAGTCAAACAGTTAGAGTTGTTACTGCGGAAACTACTCAAAAATATGAGATTATTCAGGTAAACTTGTTTTATAATCGCAATAAACACATGACATTTTATAAAACAGTAAACAAGGAAGATGCATTTGAAGTCGCTAATCATTTTAAGCTTGCTTTAAATATAGATATTTTGGATGCAACAGAAACCGAAAAGAAGTGGTTATAAATAAAAAAAGTCCCGATTTATTCGGGACTTTGTTCTTTCTAGGTAATCAAAAAATAATATATATTAGTCTTCGATAACTACTACTTGAGCAGCTACTTTACCTTTTCTTCCTTCTTCTTCTTCGTAACTAACAGCATCACCTTCATTTAAAGATTCAACTCTCATTCCGCTAGCGTGTACGAAAATGTCTTTTCCAGTTTCATCATCAGTAATAAAACCGTAACCTTTTGATTCATTGAAGAACTTAACTTTACCTGTTCTCATTTTGTATTGTAAAAAATTAATAATTATCAAAGATATACTTATTTACAACACAAACAAGAAAAAGTTAAAAATATTTCAAAATTACTGATTATCAGTATCTTCTTTTTTCTTTAAACCTAAGTTTAGCATTCGTTCTCTGGTTTCTTTGTTTTTAAATCTTGAATATAAAAACAAAGGCATAAGAACAAAAGCAGCTAATAGGACTCCAATTCCAATCCATTTATCGCCATTTAAGCCACTATTCTTTTGAAAGTATCCAAAAGAAATAAGACAAGCAATGATTACGATAAGGCCAATTAGAACCTTTTTCATCTTATCTTAGTTTAATGTGTAATTCTTGTAATTGTGCTTCATCAATTGTAGATGGTGCATCAATCATTACGTCTCTTCCTGAGTTGTTTTTAGGGAAAGCAATAAAGTCACGAATCGTTTCCTGTCCACCTAAAATCGAAACTAATCTATCTAAACCGAAAGCTAAACCTCCGTGTGGTGGTGCTCCAAATTCAAAAGCATTCATTAAGAATCCAAACTGAGCTAAAGCTTCTTCTTTGCTAAATCCTAATAAATCGAACATTCTTGATTGTAATTCTCTATCGTGAATACGAATAGAACCTCCACCAATTTCGTTTCCGTTTAATACCATATCGTAAGCATTGGCACGAACTTTTCCTGGTTCGGTTTCAATCAATGCCATGTCTTCTGGTTTTGGAGAAGTAAATGGATGGTGCATTGCATGGTATCTTCCGCTTTCTTCGTCCCATTCTAATAATGGGAAATCAACTACCCATAATGGAGCAAATTCATCTGATTTTCTCAAACCTAAACGAGTAGCCACTTCCATTCTTAAAGCAGATAATTGTGTTCTTACTTTATTTGCGTTTCCAGATAAGATTAAGATTAAATCACCTGGTTTTGCATTGGTAATTTCGGCCCATTTTTTCAAATCTTCTTGGTCGTAGAATTTATCTACTGATGATTTGAAAGTTCCGTCTTCTTCACATTTTACATATACCATTCCCGAAGCTCCAACTTGTGGGCGTTTTACCCAGTCAATTAAAGCATCGATTTCTTTTCTTGTATAATTTGCACAACCTGGTGCAGCGATTCCGACTACTAATTCAGCTGAATTGAATACTGGGAAATCTTTATGTTGAGCTACAGCATTTAACTCACCAAATTTCATTTCAAAACGAATATCTGGTTTATCGTTACCGTAGGTTTTCATTGCGTAATCGTAAGTAATTCTTGGGAATTTATCTACTTCAATTCCTTTGATTTCTTTTAGCAAATGACGTGTTAAGCCTTCGAACATATCTAAAATATCTTCTTGCTCTACGAATGCCATTTCACAGTCGATTTGAGTAAATTCTGGCTGACGGTCAGCACGTAAATCTTCGTCACGGAAACATTTTACAATTTGGAAATATTTGTCCATTCCACCTACCATCAATAATTGTTTGAAAGTTTGTGGTGATTGTGGTAAAGCATAAAACTGACCTTCATTCATTCTACTAGGCACTACGAAATCACGTGCACCTTCTGGAGTAGATTTAATTAAATAAGGTGTTTCTACATCACAAAATCCTTGGTCAGAAAGATATTTTCTAACTTCCATCGATACTTTATGACGGAACAATAAGTTGTTTTTAACCGGATTTCTTCTGATATCTAAATAACGGTATTTCATACGAATGTCCTCGCCACCATCGGTTTCGTCTTCGATAGTAAATGGAGGTAATTGTGCTTCGTTTAAAATAGTTAATTCAGAAACTAAAATTTCAATGTCACCCGTTGCCATATTTGGGTTTTTAGAAACACGCTCAATAACAGTTCCTTTGATTTGAATAACAAATTCTCTTCCTAAAGATTTTGCTTTTTCAATAACGGCTTTGTCGGTTCTTTGTTCATCGAAAATTAATTGCGTGATTCCGTATCGATCACGTAAATCAACCCAAATCATAAATCCTTTATCTCTCGATTTTTGAACCCAACCAGCAAGGGTAACTTCTGCATTAATATGTGATGCGTTTAATTCGCCGCAATTATGACTTCTGTACATTTTGAAAAATTTTATGCAAAAGTAAGAACAAAAAAGAAAATTTTTGTTTTCAATTGTTAATAATAATAGAATTTTAATTCGTTATTTTTCGTTTTATAAAATAATAATATAATTTTACACAAACCTTATAACACATTTTATGAAAAAACTAGTTTATTTATTAGTATTATCAGTCGGTTTTTCTTTTGCACAAACTACTACAAAAGAAAAAGTAAAATTTTCGGCTAAAATTGAAAACAGAAACAGTGACACGTTAACTGTTTTTGGCCCAAATAAATTCAAACAAGTAATCCCAATTAATAAAAAAGGAGTTTTTGAAGCTGCTTTTGAAGTAACTGACGGGTTACATCAATTTAGTGATGGGTCAGAATCTTCAATGATGTATTTAAGAGGAGGCGATGATATCAAATTAACATTGGATGCAAAAGAATTTGACGAAACAATTGTTTATACTGGGAAAGGGGCAAAAGAAAGTAACTTTTTAGCTCAAAAAGCATTGTCAGATGAGAAATTTGAAATGGAGCTTGAAGGTTTATTAGAAAAAGACGAAGCAACTTTTAAGGCTGCTCTTGATAAAAAAGCAAAAGAAGACTTAGCAAAATTAGAAAGTGCTGGTTTAGATGAAAAATTAGTAAGCGCTTTAAAACCAAGAATTGTCCAAGAAGGCATGATGCTAGCGCAATATTATAATCAAAAAGCGGCTGCTAAAAAAGTAGAAGGTACTGCAGCTCCTTCTTTTGATTATGAAAACCACAAAGGTGGAAAAACGAAATTAGAAGATTTAAGAGGGAAATACGTGTATATCGATGTTTGGGCAACTTGGTGTGGTCCATGTAGAGCAGAAATTCCTCATTTAAAGAAAATTGAAGAAAAATATCATGGCAAAAACATTGAATTCGTTAGTATTTCGGTTGATGTAGATAAAGATCATGACAAATGGCAAAAATTTGTTACGGAAAAGCAATTAGGAGGAATTCAATTGTTTGCTGATAAAAACTGGATGTCAGATTTTATCAAAGCATTCGGAATTAATTCGATTCCTAGATTCTTATTAATTGATCCAAATGGAAATGTTGTAAAAGCAGATGCGCCAAGACCATCATCTCCTTTATTAGTAGAATTATTAGATGGTTTAGTGAAATAATCTAACATATATTTATATTTAATTTAAAGCCAATACATTACGTATTGGCTTTTTCAATGTTAAGTTTTTACTCAATGTTACCAAATTGTTAAGTAAAAGTTTTTTTATTGTAAATTATATTTTATATTTGTTACTGTAATGTTAACCTATAAAAGAAAAGAGTATGAAAAAAGTAGCAATTGCAGTAGTATTATTGGTTTCGAGTTTGTCATTTGCACAAGAAGTAAAACCAAAATTAGAAGTGGTTGACCAAATGGTAAAAGCAACATATTATTATGATAACGGACAAGTAAAACAAGAAGGGTATTACTTAGACGGAAAATTACATGGAAAATGGATGGCTTATAACGAAGATGGTACTAAACAAACCATGGGCGAATATAACAAAGGTACTAAAACTGGAAAGTGGTTTTTCTGGAGTGAAGATTCTTTAAGCGAAGTTGATTTTTCAGATAGCAGAATTGCTGAAGTAAAAAAATGGTCAAAAGACGTTTTAGTTAAAAACTAATTCAATTTGAAGTATAAAAAAAGTCCCGATTTAATCGGGACTTTTTTGTTATATACTTGATTTTAAATTTCGTGTTTTGGTGTAAAACCATCCTCACTTAATTCTTTGTGAACATAATCAGCTTTCATTAAAGTGTCATAATCTACTTTAACATCTCTTCCTAGTTTCACTCTAATACTATCAACAATAGCATAAACAACTGGAACCACAATTAAAGTTAAGA
>NZ_JAIWOF010000061.1 GCF_020217025.1 Flavobacterium sp.
ATAAAGAGGAAATCAGACCACCAATAATTACCCAAGCTAAACCATTATTCATCTCTGCTGCAGCACCTTTTGCAAGCGCAATAGGAATCATCCCTATTACCATGGCAATTGTTGTCATTAAGATGGGGCGTAAACGAGCATGGTTTGCCTGAACTAATGCATTGAATGTTGATTCTCCTGCATCTTTTCTATGATTGGCAAAGTCAACTAATAAAATAGCGTTTTTCGTAACTAAACCAATTAACATAATAATACCTAAAATGGTGAAAATATTAAGTGAATTATTAGTTAATGCCAAAGCAAATAACGCTCCAATAAATGATAATGGAATAGAAAACAATACTACAAAAGGTGTTACAAAGTCATCATATAAGGCAACCATTACTAAGTAAACTAAAATAATAGCAGCAAGTAACGCAATTCCTAAAGTACCAAAGCCTTCAGTTTGGTTTTCCATATCTCCACCCCAAACATAATTAACTCCTGTTGGACGTTCCATTTTTGAGAATACTGTTTCCCATTCGGTTGCAATAGTACCAGATGGTTTACCTACAGATTGTGCTTCAATCGTAACCGAGGTACTTTTGTCTCTTCTTTCTAACATACTTGGACCTGAACTTTCAATTACCTCTGCAAATTGAGATAATTTGATTTGTTGTCCCATGTTGTTTACGAAAATCAGATTGTTTACATCATTAATGTTAGAACGATCATATTCATTGAATCTGATGTTAATATCATATTCATATTCTCCTGCTCTAAATTTTCCATCAGTATTTCCGTTGAAAGCGGTTTGCATTGTTAAACCAACTGTTTGAAGGTTTAATCCTAATGCTGCCATTTTATCACGATCCACCTGAACTTTAATTTCAGGATTACCAGCTTCTGAAGTTAGTTTTACTTCTGATGCTCCTGGCACTTTTTTCAATTCAGCAGCTGCTTTTTGAGCAAATAGCATTACATCATCAAAATTTGGACCTGTAACAGTTAAAGCAATTGGAGCTTTATCGGCACCTAATAATCCCATAGGAACTGTTTTTACTTTAGCTCCTACTAATTCTTTTTCTAATTGACGTTTGATTTTAGCTGCATATATAAACGAGTTGTCATCACGTTTTGCTTTTTCAACCAAAGAAATCAAAATTTCAGCTTTGTAAGCAGTAGATTGCGTAGCTCCCATACCATCACTAGTTTGACCTACTGTGGTAATCATATCAACGATATTTTTATCTTTTTTTAGATAAGCTTCCGCTTTTTGAGTCATAAAATTGGTTTGCTCAACAGAAACATCTTTTGGCATTTCAATTTGAACTAAGAATTCGCCTTTATCGGTTTTAGAGAAGAACTCACCACCAATAAATCCACCTCCTAATAGTCCGAAAATTGAACCAAAGAAAATAACAGTAACGATTGCTAACGTTGTTTTTTTGTAATTTAAAGACCAAGTTAAAATGTCTGTTACTTTGTGAGTGAATTTATCTAGGTAGTTTTCAAAACCTAAAATAATTTTTCCAAAAAACGATTCTTTATTTAAATGTTCTAATTTTCCGTAACGTGAGAATAACCAAGGCACAATAGTAAAGGAAGCCAATAACGACAATAATGTAGCAATAATTACTGTAACACAAAATTGCGTAATGATGTTAGAAACTAATCCAGTACTCATGGCAATTGGTAAGAATACCACCACGATAACTAAAGTAATAGCGGTAACGGTAAATCCAATTTCAGCCGCACCATCGTAAGCAGCGCGAACTTTATTTTTACCCATTTCCATGTGACGGTGAATGTTCTCTAATACTACAATCGCGTCGTCTACTAAGATTCCCACTACTAACGAAAGACCAAGTAAACTCATTAAGTTTAACGTGTATCCCATTAATGAAATTCCAATAAAAGTAGCAATCAACGAAGCTGGAATCGATACCATTACGATAGCAGCATTACGTAAACTGTGTAAGAAGAATAACATTACAAATGCAACTAAAAAGATAGCAAGAAATAAATCGTGCATTACATTATCGGCAGCAGTTAAGGTAAATTCACTACTATCGTTTGCAACTTTTAATTTTAAGTTTGATTTTGCATAATCTTGTTCAATTTTAGCAATTGCTTCTTTTACTTTTTTACTAACTTCAACGGCATTTGCATCTGATTGTTTAATAACTTGTAAAAGGATTGATCCTTTCTCGTTAATTCTTGAGATTTTAGTTACGTCTTTTTGGGCATCTTGAACATCGGCCACATCACCCAAACGTACTTGAACGCCATTGTTTGAAGCAACAACTAAATTTCGTAATTCTTCAACTGATTTATATTTTCCAGATAAACGAATGGTTGTACTGTTTTCTCTAGTTTTAATATTACCTGTAGGGAAATCTAAGTTTGAAGATAAAACAGCTTGTTGCACCTGAGGAACTGATAATCCAAATCCTTGTAATTTAGTTGCATCTAAGCTTACTTTAATTTCTCTTTCTTCACCACCAACTAAGTTAACTTGTGCCACACCAGGAACACGAGAAACAATTGGTTGAATTTTTTTATCTAACAAGTCATAAAAAGCAATTTCATCCATGCTTGCTGTTGCTCCAATGGTCATAATTGGTAAATCGCTCAAAGAGAATTTACTTAATGAAGGCGGATCAACATCGTCAGGTAAGTCTTTTAAAACTGCATTGATTTTACGTTGAGCATCATTTAAAGAATAATCGGCATCCGCATCAGCGGTTAATGTAATCATTACTACCGATAAACTTTCGTATGACTTTGATTCTAATTTTTTGATGTTCTCCATGGTAGAAACCGCATCTTCAATTTTCTTGGTTACGGTGTTTTCCACTTCACTTGGAGAAGCTCCAGGATAAACAGTTGAAACGGTTACAACGTTAATTTCAAATTTTGGAATTAACTCATAACTCAACTGTTTATAACTATATAGTCCACCTAATAATAGTATCGTAAAAAGTACGATAACCATAGAAGGTCTTTTAATTGATATATCTACAATTTTCATATAATCGGTTTTAAGTAAGCGTCTTTTTATTATTTTACTATAGAAACTTTAGTGCTATCACTTAAGTTTATTTGACCACTTGTTACTACAACATCCCCATTGTTTAAGCCGCTTAAGATTTCAACTTTATCTCCAAAAACTCTTCCGGCTACTACTTTTTTCATAACGGCAATGTCTTTTTCCACAACATAAACTTGGTTGCTACTAACACTTCCTACAAAGGCACTTCTTGGAATTGTCATCAATTCAGGTTGTTTTCCTTCTGGAGCACCAAAAACTACAGAACCATACATTCCCGCTTTTATTTCGTTATTAGCATTGTTTGTAATTGCCACTTCAATAGGGAAGTTTAGAGAAGTATCTGCTTTTGAAGCAATAAAAGTTACTTTTCCAGTATATTCCTTGTCAGGAAAAACACTTGCTTTTACTTTTACAACCGAACCAATTTTTAATTGTGCCACTTGACGCTCACTAACATTTACTTTCAGTTTTAACGAGCTTGTATTTACAATTTCAAACATTTTTGTTGGTGGCATAGCGCTCAATATAGCTCCAACTTCAATGAATTTTTTATTGATAATTCCTCCGAAAGGAGCTTTAACTCTTGTGTCACCAACATTAATATTAGCTTGAGTTAATCTAGACTTAGCGTTAATCATGTTGATTCTAGCTTGATCTAATTGTTGTTTTGTAACTCCTCCAGTTTTGTAAGCACTTTCGAATCGGTTGTAATCGTTAAGAGCATTTTGATAATTAGCATTAGCTGTTTCTGCTTCTACATTAACAACATCACCTCTAATGATAGCGATAGTTTGACCTTTTACGATTCTATCTCCTTCTTTAACCAAAATAGAAATTACTTTTCCTGAACGTTCTGCAGCCATTTCCAATTCTTGGTCAGGCGAGAAGTTTCCATTAGCAATAAAGTTATCTTCAACAGGATTTGTTGCAACTGTTGCTACACGAACAGCAACACTACTATTTTCTTGAGCAACAATAGCAGTATCTGCTTCATTTTGTTTTTTGTTGTTCATAAGAGTTACTATTGTAGCTCCTACTAGTCCTACACCTAAAACGATATAAATTATTTTTTTCATTTGATTATTGGTTTAATAAGTTTTTTAGTTCGCCTTTTGATTTTATGAATTGAATTTCTGCTAATTTGTATTCTAAAATAGCACTGGTATAATTGTTTTGTGCTTCAACCAATGCATTTTCAGCATCTAATAAATCGGTTAATGCAGCTAATCCTTGTGTATAATTGTTATTGGTATTATCAAAAACTTCTTGCGCAAGTTGTGCGTTTTCTTTTTGATTGTTGATGGTAATCAAACTGTTTTCAAGTTGTTTTTTTGCATTATCAAACGCTAAATCCAAAGCTAATTTTGTGTCATCAAGATCTACTTTTATCGAACTTAATGCGTTGTTTGTTTGTCTTACTTTTGCTCTTGTTCCAAATCCTGTAAATAATGGAACTCTTAAACTTAATCCTATAGAAGAAAAGTCTGACCAATAAACGCCATCAGCTGGTTTTGCAAATAATGGCATTTCTGGACCTTGACCAATATAGTTGTAACTTCCGGTTAATGAAAGTGTTGGATAATATGCCGCTTGAGCTGCCTTTTTTTGGTACGTCAATAATTGTTCTTGTTTTTTAAGTAACAAATATTCGGTTCTTCCTGTAACATCGGCTGTTGATGATAAATCTTGTGGTGTAACTTCAAAAGCGGTATTAGGAATGATGATTTTGTTTTCCATTGGCATTCCCATATAAAATTTCAATGCATTTTCTTGCAGCGAAATCGCATTTAAAATTTGCTGACGAAGTGAATTGATATTGTTCACACGAACCGTAATTCTGTCGTAATCAATTTTTTTAGCCAAACCATTTTCAAATTGCCCTTTGATGATGTCTTTTACTTTGTTTGTGTTTTTCAAGTTATTATCAACCACAATAAGTTTTTGTTGTTGCACATATACTTGATAATACGCATTTGCAACACGTTCGATAACTTGTTCTTCAGTTAATTGCGCGTTTATTTGGTAAAATTCTCTGGTAGATTTTGCCGCTTTTAAACCTGTAAAAACCGATTGGTCAAACAAAGCTTGATTTAAAGAAACTCCAGCCACAGAATTCCATTTTTGTCCAAGTGGTGCTAGAATTGTAGTTCCTGGAGCTCCAAAGAAATCGCCTGGTAAAGCATTTAATTGAAGAATAGGATTGTATGTCATGCTTCCATTAGCCGAAATTTGCGGTAAAGCTCTCGAACGAACTTCTTGAATTTTATACTCGCTATTTTCTACTTCTAATTTAGCTTTCTTAGCTTCTGCTTTGTTTTCAAGCGCAAAAGTGATGGCATCTTTTAATGTTAGTGGTGCTACTTCTTGCGCACTTACCGACAGTGTAAAAGTTAATAATGTTATGAGGATTGTATTCTTCATTGTTTATATAATTGGGTTATTAAGGTGTTTTTCTAATTCTATAATTCCAGCCAATGTTGCCATTGCTCTAATGTGATATTCCAAAGCTTTTACTTCTAACTCTTCAGCTTCAATACCTGAAGCAGTATTTTCATTGATGTTGAAGATTAGGGTATAGTAAAATTTTACATAATTGTTAATGTCTAAATTTTCTCGGTATAAACCTTCATTGATGCCTTTTAGAATGTTATCTCTAAAACATTTTTCGCATACTTCAATTTGAGAACTTAAAGCTTTTGCATAAACCTCAGGATAGTGTTTTTTTAGCTGATAAATAGGTGATGATTCAGCTGATTTAAACATTTCTCTAAACATTCTCTTGATTTCGAAATTTTCTTCAATAGCGTTAAAATTTTGTGCAACAATTTTGTCAATTGTTTCATGAATTTCTTTGTGAACCATCTGGATACTTTCTTCGATTAGGATGTCTTTGTTACTGAAATATTTGTAAATCGTTTTTTTTGAAATACACATCTCGCAAGCAATATCATCCATAGTAATGCTCTTGAAACCAAGTCTCAAAAACATTTCTTTCGCTTTATTTATAATTTTATCTTTCATCATTTCTCTAAAATCGCCTTTAATGGATTTTATTTTCGGGTACAAATGTATGTTGGAAACTTTTAACACCAAAATAGTTTCCAATGTTTTTACATAAATTTAACATTTGATATATTCGTGTCGTTTCAGAATATTGAAGTATTTTAGCAAAAAATTCAAGCAATGCATTCTATATCGTATTATCAAGAAAAAATGGGAAATCATTTTTCGCAAATTGTTTCCAATAAAGAACCTAAAAATTTATACGAACCCATCGAGTATATTTTGTCGCTTGGCGGAAAAAGAATGCGTCCTGTTTTAACACTAATGGCTAGTGAAGTTTTTAATGTGGATTGTGAAAAAGCAATTCCTGCGGCTACTGCGGTTGAGGTTTTTCATAATTTTTCATTAATTCACGATGATATTATGGACGATGCGCCTTTACGAAGAGGCAATCAAACCGTTCATGAAAAATGGGATTTGAATACTGGAATTTTATCAGGTGATGCGATGTTGATTTTAGCATACCAGTTTTTTGAAAATTATGAGCCTAAAACATTCCAAAATCTAGCCAAATTATTCAGTAAAACGGCTTTAGAAGTTTGTGAAGGCCAACAATATGATGTGGATTTTGAACTACGTGATGATGTTACGATTCCAGAATATTTAAAAATGATTGAATATAAAACTGCTGTTTTAGTTGGTGCTGCGATGAAAATGGGAGCAATAGTTGCCGAAACTTCAGATGAAAATGCGGATTTGATTTATGATTTTGGATTGAATTTAGGAATAGCTTTCCAATTACAAGACGATTATTTAGATGCTTTTGGCAATCCAGAAACTTTTGGAAAACAAGTGGGTGGCGATATCATTGAAAACAAAAAAACTTATTTATACTTAAAAGCAATTGAGTTTTCAAAACCTGAAGAAAAACAACAATTGTTGCATTTGTTTTCGATTCAGCCATCAGATAATAACGATAAAATTGAATCTGTAAAAGCCATTTTTAACACTTCTGGAGCAAGCGAAGCTACTAAAAAAGCGATTCAAGATTTCACTTATAAAGCATTTGAAACGCTAGAAAAAATGGATATCGAAACTGAAAAGAAAGCTATTTTAAAAGCTTTTGGTGAGAATTTAATGGGAAGAAACGTGTAATCAAGTGCAATGACAATATCAAGTTCAAAGTTCAAATTTGAAACTTGTAATTGGTATTGATTTTTGAACTTGTAATTGAACTTGAATATGTATAATCCACCAGCAAATATTGATGCTTTAATTTCGCAAGCCGAAGAAGAACATTTGTACTTCAAATTGATTGAGCAAGTGAATAAAGATTTTGCTTTGGCGAATGAATCTTTAGATGTTCCAGAAAGTATTTTTCCGTTTGAATTTAAGAATTTGGTTCAAGAAAAAATTTACAAACTCATTCAATACAAATTTGCTGAATATTTGAATTTACTCTACATTATAGATGTACCAGAAGAGCAAATCAAAAAATTAGATGGTTCCGATTTAGTGGAATTGTCAGAACAAGTTGCTTTTTTGGTTTTAAAAAGAGAGTGGCAAAAGGTTTGGTTTCGTAATAAGTATTAAAAATAAATTCTCACAAAAGGCATAAACGCCTCAGCATAAATATTATCTCTATCTCGGTGTAAAACATTATATCGAATACCTAAAGTTATATTATCATTACGATACCCTGCTCCTAAAAACAAAGCCGTATTCCAAAAATCTTGAGAATCGTTTCCGAAAGAATCATTAAAAGTTCTATTCACTCTTAATTGTTCTAATTCAGTTGAAATTTGAATTTCTTCGATGGGATTGAATAAAGCAATTAAATTTCCTCCATATATGTTGGCATTATAAAAATCACGTTGTTTTACATAACTGTATTGTGCTCCTAAACCTAATGCTACATAGTCGTTAAAGTTGTAAATAGCGCTTGGTGCCACCATAATATCGGCATAGCCATTGCCAACTCCTAAACCTAATCCGCCACCAAATTGAACATGTTTCCAAAAATCACTTTTTGTTTTATTTTCGGTATTTTCTTGTGCATAAATTTCAGGTTTAAAACTAAATAAAACCACAATAGTTAACAAAAATGTTAAATTTATTACGAAATTCTTTTTCATAATTCCATTTTGAAAAAATTAATGTTATAAAAGTATAAAAATCCTTGAAAGATTATCATAAAATGTTTTACTTTTGCGTAAATTTTTAATTAAAAGGTCTTTTAGACAACACACTATGGATAGGTTTTCCTTTTTAAACGCTGCACATACGGCTTTCTTTGCCGATTTATACGATCAATATTTACAAAATCCAGATAGCGTAGAGCCAAGCTGGAGAAGTTTTTTTCAAGGATTTGACTTTGCACAAGCAGGTTATGGTTCTGAAGAATTTGCCGCACAAGTAGTTCAAGTAGCTTCGGGTGATTTAGGTGAAATTTCTGAAAAAATGCAAAAAGAGTTCAATGTTCTAAAATTAATTGAAGGATATAGAACCCGTGGTCATTTATTCACAAAAACAAATCCGGTTAGAGATAGAAGAGTTCACGGACCTTCATTGGCTCTTGAAAATTTCGGATTATCGCAAGCTGATTTGAATACGGTTTTTGATGCTGCTAAAATGGTAAACATGAAGCCAAGTTCGTTAGCTGATATTATCAAACATTTAGAAAATGTATACTGTCAGTCAATCGGAGTGGAATTTATGTACATTCGTGATCCTAAAGTTCAAGAATGGATTAAAAATCGTTTAGATATCAACGATAACCAACCTAATTTTTCGGCTGACCAAAAGAAACACATTCTTAAGAAATTAAACGAAGCGGTTTCTTTCGAGAACTTCTTACATACCAAATATGTAGGTCAAAAACGTTTCTCATTAGAAGGTTGTGAGGCGGCAATTCCAGCTTTAGATGCATTAATTGAAGGTGCGGCTGATAGAGGTGTAGAGCAATTCGTAATGGGAATGGCACACAGAGGTCGTTTGAATGTGTTAGCTAACATCTTTGGAAAAAACACTCAAAATATCTTCTCTGAATTTGACGGAAAAGATTACGACGAAGATGCTAACTTTGATGGTGACGTTAAATACCACTTAGGGTTGACTTCTGATAGATTAACAGATTCAGGTAAAAAAATCAACTTAAATTTAGCTCCAAATCCTTCGCACTTAGAAACAGTAGGTGCCGTTATTGAAGGAATCACAAGAGCAAAACAAGATAGATATTTCGCTGACGATTTTTCAAAAGTATTACCAATCGCTGTTCACGGTGATGCCGCTGTAGCTGGTCAAGGTATTGTGTATGAGATTATTCAAATGGCGAAGTTAGATGGTTATAAAACAGGTGGAACAATCCATTTAGTAATCAATAACCAAGTTGGATTTACAACGAATTATTTAGATGCACGTTCGTCAACCTATTGTACGGATATCGCTAAAGTAACTTTGTCGCCAGTTTTACACGTAAATGCAGATGATGCAGAAGCGGTGGTGCATGCAATGTTGTTTGCTTTAGATTACCGTATGGAATTTGGTGGAGACGTTTTCATCGATTTATTAGGATATAGAAAATATGGTCACAACGAAGGTGATGAGCCTCGTTTTACACAACCAATTTTATATAAAGCGATTTCTAGACACAAAAACCCTAGAGATATTTATGCTGAAAAATTAATTCAGGAAAATGTAATTTCTACGGGATATGTAAAAGAATTGGAAGAAGCTTATAAAGCAAAATTAGATGAGAATTTGGAAGCATCTCGTAAAAAAGACTTAACCGTAATTACTCCGTTCATGGAAAATGAGTGGGAAGGTTACAAACAAGTTTCGGATGATGTAATGCTACAAAAATTCGACACTAAGTTTGATAAAAATCAATTAGCAGAAATTGCTAAAACTATCACTGAACTTCCTGCTGATAAGAAATTCATCAGTAAAATTACAAAGTTAATT
>NZ_JAIWOF010000062.1 GCF_020217025.1 Flavobacterium sp.
GGGGATAGAAAAAACATGGTGGAAACCAATAAATTAGATTGGGCTATGGGCGAATTATTAGCTTATGGTTCCTTACTAAAAGAAGGTTTTGACGTGCGTATTTCTGGGCAAGACGTGGAACGTGGAACATTTTCACACCGTCATGCTGTAGTTAAAGTGGAAGATTCAGAAGAAGAAGTAATTCTTTTAGACAAAATAAAAGATAAAAAAGGAAACTTTTATATCTACAATTCGCACCTTTCAGAATATGGTGTTTTAGGTTTTGAATACGGATATGCATTAGCCTCTCCAAAATCATTAGTAATTTGGGAAGCACAGTTTGGAGATTTCTCTAACGGAGCTCAAATTATGATTGACCAATACATCTCAGCAGGTGAAGATAAATGGAACAACCAAAACGGATTGGTAATGTTATTGCCTCATGGTTATGAAAACCAAGGAGCAGAACACTCATCAGCACGTATGGAGCGTTACTTACAATTATGTGCAAAACACAACATGTATATTGCCGATGTAACTACGCCAGCCAACTTCTTCCACTTAATGAGAAGACAATTAAAAACAGAATTCCGTAAGCCATTAGTAGTATTCTCTCCAAAGAGTTTATTGCGTCATCCAGATGTAGTATCTTCAATGGATGATTTAGCTAACGGACAATTCCAAGAAGTATTAGATGATCCAAATGTAACAGATAAAAAAGCAATCAAAACGTTGGTTTTCTGTACAGGTAAATTCTATTATGACATTATTGCAAAACGTGCTGAATTAGGTAGAAATGATGTGGCAGTGGTTCGTTTAGAGCAATTGTTCCCATTAGCAGTTGACCAAATCAAAGCGATTATCGATAGCTATCCAAATGTGGATGATTACGTTTGGGCACAAGAAGAACCTAAAAACATGGGAGCTTACAGTTATATGTTGATGAATTTTGATTTAGTGAAACTACGTTTAGCATCACCAAAAGCATATAGTGCACCAGCAGCAGGAAGTTATGAGCGTTCTAAAAAACGTCATGCTAACGCAATCGCAATGGTTTTTGATAAAAAATTATTTCAATAAAAAACAACTCAATTATCACCCTGAGCAAGTCGAAGGGTAAACTTTTTAAAATAAAAAGATATGATTTTAGAAATGAAAGTCCCTTCTCCAGGGGAATCAATTAAAGAAGTAGAAATTGCTACATGGTTAGTAAAAGATGGTGATTATGTAGAAAAAGACCAAGCAATTGCTGAGGTTGATTCAGATAAAGCAACATTAGAATTGCCAGCTGAAGCAAGTGGAATTATTACATTAAAAGCAGAAGAAGGTGATGCAGTAGCGGTAGGTGCAGTAGTTTGTTTAATCGATACAGGTGCAGCAAAACCAGAAGGTGGTGCGGCTCCAGCTAAAGAAGAAGCAAAAGCAGTTGAAGCGCCAAAAGCTGAGGCTCCAAAAGCAGCTCCAGTAGCAGAAAAAACGTATGCAACACAAGCGCCATCTCCAGCAGCTAGAAAAATATTAGAAGAAAAAAACATCGAACCTTCTGCAATTGTAGGAACTGGTAAAGGTGGAAGAATTACTAAAGATGACGCTGTAAATGCTGTACCATCAATGGGAACTCCAACAGGAGGAAACCGCGGAACAGAAAGAACAAAACTTTCTATGTTACGTAGAAAAGTAGCTGAGCGTTTAGTATCAGCTAAAAATGAAACTGCGATGTTAACTACTTTCAATGAAGTAGACATGTCAGCAATTTATGCAATTCGTGACCAATATAAAGAAGAGTTCAAAGCGAAACATGGTTTAGGATTAGGCTTTATGTCGTTCTTTACTAAAGCGGTAACTCGTGCTTTACAATTATATCCAGATGTAAACTCTATGATTGATGGTCAAGAGAAAATTTCTTATGACTTCTGTGATATTTCTGTAGCGGTTTCGGGTCCAAAAGGATTAATGGTTCCTGTTATGAGAAATGCAGAAACATTATCGTTCAGAGGTGTTGAAGCAGAAATCAAAAGATTAGCTTTAAGAGCTCGTGACGGACAAATCACTGTAGACGAAATGACTGGTGGGACATTCACAATTTCAAATGGTGGTGTTTTCGGAAGTATGTTATCTACACCAATTATCAATCCTCCACAATCTGGTATTTTAGGAATGCACAATGTAGTGGATAGAGCTATTGTTAAAAATGGTCAAATCGTAATTGCTCCAGTAATGTATGTAGCATTATCATACGACCACAGAATCATCGACGGACGTGAGTCAGTTGGATTCTTAGTAGCGGTGAAAGAAGCATTAGAAAACCCAGCTGAAATTTTAATGGGTGGAAATGTGAAAAAAGCATTAGAATTATAGAAATATAAATCCCAAATATAAAATCCCAAATTCAATTAGAGTTTGGGATTTTTTTTATTTGGGTAATATTTAAAAATAGTAAAAGTTAATCTTGGGAATAATCTACAAAATAATATAGTTTTATTCTTATTTTAGCGGACTATAATTTTCAGGTTGAGCCACCATTTTTTCATGATGCACAAATTTACTTTTTCTGTTATACTACTATTATTTATTAATTTAATGCTTGCTCAAGAATTGAGTGAATCAGAAATTAGTAGAACCCGAAGTATTCAGGAAAACCTCATTTCAAATCCTGAAAAAGCGTATGCCGAAGCTTTGGAAATTAGTAATTCTAAAAACGAGTTATTTCGTTTTTATGGCAAATATTACATAGCCAATTATTTTTACAACAAATCAGAGTTTACTTACTCAAAGAAACTTCTGATCATACTTATAGATAGTATTGAAAAAAGTAAGATGGATAAATCTAGCAAAGTGTATCAAGATTTGCTTGGAATGTGTGTGAACAAACTTTTTTATATCCATAAAAATTTAGGAGAATACGACTTAGCATTGTTTTATCTTGACAAATATAAAAACAGCGTACCTAATAATCATTTTAACGAACAATATGGCTCAATTAAGGTAGCTATGGGCGATTATGTTAATGGAATTGCTTTGTTAAAGAGAGAATTAAAAACGTCGCATCACTTAAAATTGGGAGTAGGTGAAAAAAAAGTAATGAATAAAAAACTCTTTGCAGATAAATACAATATTATAGGGGAAGCTTATCAAAAGTATTATATTCAGTCGAAGAAAAAAGTGTTGTTAGATTCTGCAAACCACTACTTTAATGTCGCAGCAACAATGATGTTGCAAGATAATTTTCAACCAGAGTACACCAAAGCATTATTAAGCATGCGCGAAGCAAAAAGCGCAGCCTTAGCTGGAAATTACGAGAAATCATTGTCGTTATATAGAATGAGAAAAAAGTATCCTATTATTCAGGATAATATAAGAACAGAGCAGTTGTTTGATTTAGGGATGGCCGATTGTTTTCATCATTTAAAGCAAGTTGATTCAGCACTTTTTTATTGTAATAAATATGTTGAAAGTTATCAAATAACTAAGGTTTCCAAAGAAAATTTATTAATGACTTATAACATTATGACACAGTGTTATAATGAGAAAAATGATGCTAAAAATGCGTATCGCTACGCTCAAAAAAGTTTAGAATTAATTCAGTCAATAGAAGGAATAAAAAGTAAATCTTTAAATTTTCTTCACAACTATGATTTAAACAAAATAAAGGAGGAATCTAATAAAGTTATTGCGTCTAAGAATTATTTTAAAATATCGCTTTTTGGTATTTTGATTCTTTTTGTTGTAGTGGTTTATAGTTTTTATTATTATTACAAAAATCAGAAAGAAAAACATTATCGATTTTTAAAGATTATTCAAAATCTAAAAGAATCTAAAACTTCAGAAATTAGTATTCTGCAAATTGATAAAACCGAACCGCAACCAAAACAAACACTCGATGAAGAGCTTATTGAAAAAATTTCATTAGGTTTAAAAAAGTTAGAGCAAAAGGAAACTTTTTTAGAACCCAACTTCAAGTTGGCTTTTGTGGCTAAAAAACTAAATACCAATACGGCTTATTTGTCCCAATATTTCAATCAGGTAATGCAAAAAACCTTTTCAGAATATACTCAAGAATTACGAATTCATTATGTACTTCAAAAGCTGAAAGATGCTCCTTATTTCCGTAAATATACTTTGCAAGCCATCGCAGAAGAAGTAGGTTATAAAGACGCCAATACGCTTGTTCGTGTTTTTAAAAAGCAAACCGGACTTTCTCCTAATTATTACATTGAAAAATTAGAAAATACAGATTAAGTGTTTGTTAATCAAGTAAATAATAATTGTTAAATCTTCTGATTATTTATAAATAGTCCAATATATAAATTGGACTAGTACTTCTTATCATATAGTTTTGATGGAAATTTAATCAAATTAAGTTTCAAATCATCAAAAACTGAAAATGAAAAAAAAAATTACTCTATTCTGCCTATTGGCATTTTTGAATTTTATTCCTAATGCTGTTGCGCAATGTACTACTGCAACATATGGATTATTTCCAGCTAATGCCTATACACCAAACTGTAGTGGAAACTATGAGACATTAACTAGTCAAAGTTATGCAGGCGAGTACAGCAATGTGAATGTAATTGCGAACAAACAATATTCGTTCTCAAGCTCTGTAACAACGGATTATATTACAATTACAAATGCAACTGGAACTGTTGTTTATGCAAGCGGAACACAACCCGTAATATGGGATTCTGGTAGTACCACAGGTGTTATCCGTTATTACCTTCATTCCAATGCTAGTTGTGGTAGTCAACAAGTGGAAAGGTCTCGCTATATTCGATGTGCGGATGCATCAAACTGCGTACCACCTTCAAATTTAGCGGTATCAAATATAACTTCCAATTCTTGTAAAATGACTTGGACAGCGGCATCACCAGTGCCTTCTTCTCATTATGATATTTATATTGTTACAACCAATAGTGCTCCTAATGCAAATTCTACTCCTACTTTATTTAGCACAACTAACTTAAATACTACTCTCTATTTGAATGTTGCGGCAGGCACTACCTATTACTACTGGATACGTTCTAACTGTGGAGCCACAACTGGAACGTGGATTTCTGGAGGTAGTTTTACTACTCCACCTGCATTAATTTGTAACGGTGCAATTTATGGATTATATCCTGATGCAACTTTTACACCTGCTTGTACAGGAAGTACAGAACAAATCGTTGCAGATGCTTATGCAGGAGAATATTCAAATGTAAATGTCTTGTCAAATAAACAATATACTTTTAGAAGTTCAGTTTCCACAGATTTTATTACCATAACTAATGCAACAGGAACAGCGGTTTTAGCCAGTGGTTTAACTCCTTTAACTTGGTTATCTGGTACAAATTCTGGAGTAGTTAGATACCATTTGAATGCCAATTCTAGTTGTGGAACTCAAAACACAAACAGAGTAAGATCTATTACATGTGCTACAGTAGCAAGCTGTAATGTTCCAACTCAACTATTTTATGATGGTTTAACTTCGACTTCAAACAATATTGCATGGACGGCACCAAATCCTGCACCAAGCAATGGTTATGTTTATTGTTATAGTACTGTAAACGATCCGTTTTCTGCAAATGCAATCACAGGAACTACGACAAATACCTTTGCTGTTTTAAATAATTTAGCGCCAAACACTACTTATTATTTTTGGGTGAAATCTAATTGTGGTGCTACGCAATCTAATTGGGCTTCTGGTGGTTCATTTACCACATATCCAGCATCTGGATGTAACGCACCAACACAATTATTTTACGATGGTTTAACCTCGACAACGAATACTATTGCATGGGTAGAAGCTACACCTACGCCGAGCAATGGTTATGTTTATTGTTATAGTACTGTAAACGATCCGTTTGCAGATGACGTAATCACAGGAATGACAACAGATACTTATGCGAATTTAACCAATTTAACGCCAAATACTACCTATTATTTTTGGGTAAAATCCATCTGTGGTAACACACAAACGGATTGGGCTTCGGGAGGCTCGTTTACCACATATCCTGCGGCATCTGGGTGTAACGCACCAACGCAAATATATTACGATGGTTTAACCTCTACAACAAATACTATTGCATGGATAGAAGGTGTACCTACACCAAGCAATGGCTATGTTTATTGTTACAGTACAGTAAACGATCCATTTTCAGCTAGTGCAATTATAGGAACAACGACAGATACTTATGCGAATTTAACCAATTTAACACCAAATACCACCTATTATTTTTGGGTAAAATCTATTTGTGGTAACACGCAAACGGATTGGGCTTCGGGTGGTTCGTTTACCACATATCCAGAATCTCAATGTAACGCTCCTACACAGTTATTTACAGATCCTGAATCGGCAACAGTTGTAAATATTGCATGGGTAGAAGCTACACCTACTCCAAGCAATGGCTATCTATATAGTTACAGTACTATAAACGACCCATTATCTGCAAATGCAATTACAGGAACAACGACAGATACTTTTGCTGTTTTGAATAATTTAACACCAAACACTACTTATTATTTTTGGGTAAAATCTATTTGTGGTAACACACAAACGGATTGGGCTTCTGGAGGTTCGTTTACAACCCAAATGCTTTCTGTGGGATCATTCTCAATAAAAAACTTGAAGCTTTATCCAAATCCTGTAAAAGATATTTTAAATCTTTCATTTGATAAAGAAATTACTACTGTTTCTATAAACAATTTATTAGGTCAAGAAGTTTTTACAAAAACAGTAAACAGCAACGAAACTTCAATAGATGTTGCAGGTTTGGCTGCGGGAACTTATTTGGTGAAAGTAATTTCTAATAATGAAGTGAAAACAGTAAAAATCATTAAACAATAAAACGAAACGTTTCATTAATTGAAAAGCGTTTCTTAAAAAATCAAACGTATTTTATTAACCAATTTAACAAACAAATTTATGAGAGTATTATCTTTAATTTTTATGGTTTTAGCCTTTTTAGTAGGAGGTTTTTGTGCTGGAATTTTATTTAAAAACATAGAAAACAGAATGGGAACCGACGGCGATTCTGAAAAACTAGAAGAAGTGTATCGTTTAGTAGAAAACGAGCAAAAACAAATTGATCAATTAAAAAAAGACGGAATCGACGTTACTAAAATTGAAGATCCACAAATAAAAGAAAGTTTAGAAATTATCGAAAGTACACCTGCCAAATGGAAAGTTGTATATGCAGGTAAATTGGGTATTTTATTAGCTGTTCTTGCTTTTGTAATGGTTGTAGTTGCTTTTATGAAAAAAGAATTTGTTACTAAATTAAGCATTTTGGTGGCTTTATTATCAGTTGTTTTGTGGGCTATAACTCCTTACATGGAAGCTGGAACTTTCTCTGGAGCAAATCCTAAATCGCTTGCTTTAATTGGATGTATTGGTCTAGTTGTATGTTCGGCATGTGCTTTTATGAGCTACAAATTACACTTGAAAAAATCACAAGTAACAGTTTAATTAATTTCATCATTTTAAATATAATTATGAAAATCAATCGTTTACTATTATTAGTTTCATTACTTTCTTTTGCTTTTTCTCAGGCTCAATTATCGGCTTTTATTAATGGCAAAGAAGTAAAATCGGGTGCTACAATTTCTAAAAAAGATTTAGCAACATTACAGGTAAGTTTCAAAAAACCTAAAGCTGTAACCGTTTATTCGGGATATACAAATCTATATGTAGAGTTTGCAGACAATTCTAATACCTACATAAATAGTTGGAGTCTTCAAAAAGAAGGTTATACTGCTATGTCCGATTTTATGAAAAATACACCTATAACAAAAAAATTTAGTGTTTTTGAAGGTAGAGATTTCATAAATAGAGGAAATACACTTGAATGGATTTTAAATGGTGCAAATGGAGTTGAAAAACAAAAAACAATAAGAGTAGAAATTGGATTTTGGGTAAGAGAAGAAACAGGATACAAAGAATATGGTCCTAAAGTTCAATTATTAGAACCAATCTTCTTTAATGTACCTATGTGGGAACCAAAAAATCTATATTTACCTTATCTTGATGTAACCATAGACAAAACTAACATAAAAGAAGATATCAATAACAGCCAGACAGGTAGCACAGACAGAAGTGATACGGAAGTAGGCTACCAAATTCACAAAAATCAAGAAACGTATAAAATTTATGCTTTCGAAAAATCTTCACACCCAGGTTTGACGGTTGATGAATTAGCTAAAGATTTCATTCATAGAGTTACCTATCATTCAAATAACGATAAAGTAAAAAAAATTCATGAATACGATTTCGAAAAATATAATTTACCTTGGTATCATATCTGCGTGCTTTTCCGAGATGAACAAATACAAAATGTAGATTATTTTATAACCAAAGATGTGAAATCAAAAGATTTAATGAGTTTATATGAAAAAGTAGAATTCGGAAAGATGAAAGGATACACATTTCAATCTGGTTTGTACAATACAGGAAGACAAGATGGAAAAACTTATAAAGATGTTGGGCAATTCAGAATCTATATCCTTAGCCATCCTACAAACCCAGATTTAATATTAATGGTGTGTAATGAAATTGGAAGAGGTACAGAAACGGCACAAGCTATCGATGCTAACATGCAAACATTTCTAAAGAGCATTAAGCAATAATTTTTATAAAAATATTCAAATATCCCAAACTTCATGCTTAATGTGGTTTGGGATTAATTTTAAAACTAAAAAAATGGAAACGTTATCAATTATAGGAATGATAATGATGGTATTAGGATTTATCAATGCTGCATGGGTTGGAATTCTTTACATCGTATCATTAAGTGCTGTTGCTGGAACTAAATTATCTAAAAAAGTAGGAACAGCAAACGAAAAAACTGACGAGTATTTAGAACAAGGAAAAGCAACGTCTAATGGATTATTGAAAAAACTGATTTGGAGATTAGCCATAGGTTGTATAGGTTGGTTAATGTTTTACATTGCAACAGGTCATTTTTAAAATATAAATTGTACCTATGAAAAATCTACAAACCGTATTGTTTAAAAGGAATTTTAAGTTCCTACTGTGTATTGCTGCAACATTATTTTGTGGCTTAGGTGTTATTAGCTTCGGAACATTTTTGTTTAGAGAAGGCTTTTCTTGGTGGATTTTGATTGTTGGTTTACTATTGGTTTTTGGTTTTCTTTTATTTGCTTCAAAGATTTATACTTACTTATCAAGTCAACAAGTCTATTTAATGGTGGAATCTGATGGAAATACAATTACTTTCTACAATAAGACAGATTCAGGAAAAACGTTCAATACATCAGAAGTTATCGACCTAAATAAAATGGGTAGATTTTATATCGTAAAAAAAAGAACCCGATATTTTATGAATAATTATTCGTATGCATTTGAAGAAAAAGGAAGTAGAACAAGTTTGTTTAAAACTGATGTAGACGCTTTTCCTTCTTTATTTGAAGCATCTGAAAATGATAGAAATAAAGTTTTAGAATTTGTTAAAAGTGTATATCCATCTATTGATTTAGGATATGAATCGGCTTGGCAAAAAAGTAAAAAAGGAATCAATTGAGTAAATCAAAAACATGAAATACATTACAGTAAAGTTACTTATCTTGTTTTTGCTAATTTCTAGTAGCATACAAAGTCAAGAAGTAAAAATTGAATATGATAGAACCTTCATAGATACTAGTGATGTTATTAATGAAACTGTAATGCTAAGTGTTAGAAATTTTCCAGTTAACACAAACAGATGCGAACTTATAACCGTTTATGCAACCGATGAAACGCATCAAAAAATTAATCCCGAATATTTTTTAACGCAAGCAAATAGAGAATTTTGGATAACTTTTATAAAAAATAAAAAGACTAAGAAATTAACATCTCTCAATGGTAAAGCACGCTTTTTTAACGTTTCAGAAGCAGCAGAAACAATTATTAAAATTGATGGAATTTTAGAAAAAATTAATAAAACAATTTATTCGAAAAATGATATTAAAGTTATTGTTCTAGATGTTAAATCATTACTTTCAAAAAAAGATAAAAAACCTTTAGAATATAAAAATGAAATAGCAT
>NZ_JAIWOF010000063.1 GCF_020217025.1 Flavobacterium sp.
TAATTGTAAAAGAGAATCAATTAAATCAAAAATGGTTTGAAGATACATTGAAAAGATCATTTGAAAATTATTATGAACCTTTTGATATGATGCTATATTGTGAAGACCAAAAAAATAGTGTCTTAAATATTGATTCGCTTTTTACAGAATACAATAAATATCCGGAAGGAATTAAAAATGATTCTATCAAAACGTTTCTTTTCTCAAGAAGCGATGCTACTAACAAAGCTAGAATTACTATTAAAGATTCTTCAACATATAAAGAAGTGGACTTCAAAGTGATTTTAGATGAGAATTAATTTTTTAACTCCAAAACCTAAAATATAAATCCCAAATTCAAATAGAGTTTGGGATTTTTCTTTATTTTGTAAGTCAAAATTTAGCTATGAAAAAATCTAAGAAACAAGCAGCCGTTGGTTTCATCTTTATTACCGTTTTATTAGATGTTATTGGATGGGGAATTATTATACCTGTTATTCCAAATTTAATCAAAGAACTAATCAATGGCGATATTAGCGAAGCAGCAAAATATGGTGGTTGGTTAACTTTCGCTTATGCGATTACCCAATTCATTTTTGCGCCCGTGATAGGAAATTTAAGTGATAAATACGGAAGACGCCCCGTATTGTTAACTTCTTTGTTCGCTTTTTCTTTAGATTTTTTATTGTTAGCCTTTGCGCCTACAATTACATGGTTATTTGTTGGTAGAATTCTGTCTGGAATAACCGGAGCAAGTTTCACCACCGCTTCTGCTTATATTGCCGATGTAAGTACACATGAAAACAGAGCTAAGAATTTTGGATTGATGGGAGCGGCTTTTGGATTAGGTTTTATAATTGGTCCAGTTTTAGGTGGACTGTTAGGGCAATTTGGAACAAGAATTCCTTTTATTGCAGCCGCTATTTTGTGTATGTTAAATTTTCTATACGGTTATTTTATTTTGCCAGAATCACTAAGTAAAGAGAAAAGAAGACCGTTTGAATTAAAAAGAGCAAATCCAATTGGAGCTTTTTTACATTTGAAAAAATACCCAAATTTAATCGGATTAGTATTGGCTATTTTTGTTCTTTATGTAGGTTCACATGCGGTACAAAGTAACTGGAATTACTTCACCATGTACCAATTTAATTGGACGGAAAAAATGGTAGGAATTTCCCTTGGAGTCATCGGATTATTAGTCGGAATTGTTCAAGGAGGTTTAATCCGTTGGATCAATCCAAAAATTGGAAATGTAAAAAGTATTTATTTCGGATTAGCATTATACACTATCGGAATGTTCTTATTTGCTTTTGCAACTGAAAGTTGGATGATGTTTGTTTTCTTAATTCCTTACTGTTTAGGAGGAATTGCAGGGCCAGCCTTACAAGCCGTAGTTTCAGAACAAGTACCTCCATCAGAACAAGGCGAAATTCAAGGAACTTTAACGAGTTTAATGAGTGCTTCTTCAATTGTAGGTCCACCGATGATGGCATCCGTTTTTTATTATTTTACTCACGATGAAGCGCCTTTTTTATTTCCAGGAGCACCTTTTATTTTGGGAGGAATTTTTATGTTGATTAGTACGATTTTAGCTTACCGAACACTGAAGAAAAACCATTCGAACTAGTTATTTCAAATACAAATAATGATTGCTATAATCAATAATTGCCTTTCCTTTTAGTAAAATATCGGCACCAATAATGCCATCAACGGGTTTGGTTTTGTAATGACGAAGCGCATCATTTACGTGACTCATATCAAATACAATTAAGTGGAATTTGTGGTTTTTCCATCTGCCCAATTGAATTTCATTATTCTTTGCCAATTGGGTTTCAATTCCAGTAGCACCAGCACCAGCAGCTTTAGTTTCTGAAAATTGGGCATCTAATTTGAAGTGTTCAATACTTTCAAATCCTACACAACTGTTACTTGCTCCGGTGTCTAAAATAAAGTTGCCTTTTACGTCATTTATCTTTCCTTTGATTAATAAATGTTGGGTTTTTAACACCGTAAATTTTATCTTTTTATATTTTTTCCCTTTTAAAAAGTCTTGTAAATCTTCCATACTTCAAAAGTAAATCAAATTTCTGAATCAAACTTTGTAACTTTGGCGCTTTGTAATCAAAAACGCAAATGATACTTACCGATACCCATACTCATTTATATTCAGAAGAATTCGATTTAGATCGCAACGAAATGATGCAAAGAGCCATTAATGCTGGCGTTTCTCGTTTTTTTGTTCCTGCTATCGATTCTAATTACACATCTAAAATGTACGAATTAGAGAGCCAATATCCTGAAAATGTGTTTCTAATGATGGGTTTGCATCCAACGTATGTAAAGGAAAATTACTTGGAAGAGTTGGCGCATGTAGAAAAAGAACTGGCTTCGAGAAAATTTTATGCCGTTGGAGAAATTGGAATCGATTTGTTTTGGGATAAAACCTTTTTGAAAGAACAACAACATGCTTTCAAACACCAAATTCAATTAGCGAAAAAGTATAATTTAGGAATCAATATTCATTGTCGTGATGCTTTTGATGAGGTTTTTGAGGTTTTAGAAAGTGAAAAATCGGATGATTTATTCGGAATTTTTCATTGTTTTACGGGTGATTTGGATCAAGCCCAAAGAGCGATTTCGTTAGGAATGAAATTAGGAATTGGAGGAGTAGCCACATTTAAAAACGGAAAAATCGACCAATTTTTAAATGAAATCGATTTGAAACACATTGTTTTAGAAACCGATTCGCCATATTTAGCACCAGTTCCATATCGTGGAAAACGAAATGAAAGCAGTTATACTTTATTGGTAGCGCAAAAGTTAGCCGAAATTTATCAGTTGCCTGTTGAGGAAATTGCAAGAATTACTACAGAAAACTCAAAACAAATTTTCGGAATTTAACCTAAAATAAAGTTTCAATTCATAAAATTTTTGTTCTTTTGTGAATTGTTTTCAAAATAAATATGACAAAGTTCGATTCTATTCGCCCTTATTATGATTCTGAAGTAAACGAAGCTTTAAAGTCTTTGTTGCATCATCCTATGATGAAGGCCATGATGGATTTTACGTTTCCAGAAGTAGAAGATGATGTTTGGAAAGAACAATTGAGTAGAACCCATTCTATCCGTGATTTCCAAGTTAATTTTGTTTATCAATCCATACAAAGAGTTTTAGAAAGAAGTTCAGAAGGACTTACGACTTCTGGTTTTGAGAAATTAGAGCCTAATACTTCGTATTTATTTATCTCCAATCACCGCGATATTATTTTAGATACTTCTTTGTTGAATGTTTCTCTGATTGATCATGGTTTGGTGATGACAGCTTCTGCTATTGGAGATAATTTGGTCAAGAAAGATTTTCTTTTAAAACTTTCAAAATTAAACCGAAACTTCCTTGTTCAACGTGGTTTATCGCCAAGAGAGTTATTGCAAAGTTCTAAGTTAATGGCGGAATACATGTATCATTTATTGTCGAAAGAAAATCGTTCGGTTTGGATTGCCCAACGCGAAGGAAGAACGAAAGACGGTAACGATGCAACCCATCAAGGAGTTTTGAAAATGGTTGGAATGGCAAATGATGAGGTCAGAATTATGGACTTTTTCAAGAAATTAAAAATTGTTCCTGTTTCTATTTCTTATGAATACGATCCAACAGATGCTTTGAAAATGCCACAATTAATCGCGCTTTCCAAAGACGAAGTATATATCAAGGAGAAAAATGAAGATTTTATTACTTTGTTAAGTGGAATCATTGGGCAAAAAAAACGTATTCACATTCATGTAGGTGATGTTTTAGAAAACGAATACGAAAAAATTATTGCCGAAAACGATAACAATAACAAGCAAATTCAAGCTTTGGCACAAGTAATTGATGATTCTATTTTGCAATCGTATAAATTATGGTCAACGAACTTTATTGCTTATGATATTTTACATAAAACAACTCGATTTGAACATTTGTACAACGAAAAAGAGCGTCAATTGTTTGAAAGAAGATTAGAAATGCGAATTGATGCCGACAATGAAACCATGAAAGAAGGGTTTTTGGCGATGTACGCAAATCCGGTTGTGAATAAATTGAAATACACTGATGACATCTCATAAACCAAAAATACTTTTAATTTACACCGGTGGAACCATCGGAATGGTAAAAGATTTTGAAACAGGAGCTTTGAAAGCTTTTGATTTTAATGAGTTGTTAAGCCGAATTCCAGAATTACATTTATTAGATTGTCAAATTGAAACCATTTCATTTGATGTGCCCATTGATTCATCGAATATGAATATTTCCAATTGGCAAAAAATGGCCAAAATTATCGAGGAAAATTATTCGAAATTTGATGGATTTGTAGTTTTACATGGTTCGGATACGATGTCGTATAGTGCTTCTGCATTAAGTTTTATGTTGGAAGACTTAGCAAAACCAGTAATTTTCACGGGTTCGCAATTACCAATTGGTGATTTAAGAACCGATGCTAAAGAAAATCTGATTACTGCTATTCAAGTAGCTTCGCTTCAAGAAAATAAAAAACCAGTAATTCAAGAAGTGTGTTTGTATTTCGAGTACAAATTATACAGAGGAAATCGTACTACAAAAATCAGCGCAGAACATTTTAATGCTTTTACGTCACCTAATTTTCCTGAACTAGCGGAATCTGGCGTACACTTGAAAGTAAATTATGACGTTATTCTGAAGCAAAAAGCAAATAAAAAGCTAAAAGTGCATACTGATTTTGATGATAATGTAGCAATTTTAAAGATTTTTCCGGGTATCAATCAGAAGGTTTTGACTGCTTTTTTTGCAATACCAAATTTAAAAGGAATAGTTTTAGAAACGTATGGTTCTGGAAACGCTCCAACAGAAGATTGGTTTGTGCAGACTTTAGAGCAAGCAATTCGCAATAATATTCACATTATCAACGTTACACAATGTAGTGGAGGTAGTGTTTCGATGGGGAATTACGAAACCAGTACACAATTAAAAAATATAGGTGTAATTTCAGGTAAAGATATTACTACTGAGGCTGCCATCACAAAATTGATGTATCTTTTAGGTCAAAAAGTGTCTCACAATGTGTTTAAGACTATTTTTGAAACAGGAATCAGAGGAGAAATGTTGTAAAAATAACATATAAAATTTTTATACATGAGATTTTTTACGTTATTTAGCACCCTTAAAATCGAGTATCGTTTCGATAGAGAGGTGGCCGAGTGGTCGAAGGCGCACGCCTGGAAAGTGTGTATACTCCACAAGGGTATCGAGGGTTCGAATCCCTTCCTCTCTGCAGAATGATATTAATTTTAAAAATTTTATAAATATTTTTATATCTTTAAACCCAATTAACTAATTAATTTTAAGAACAAAAGCGATGAAAAGATTATTTTCTATTTTAGCAATCACGGGGCTTATGACTTTTGGAAATGTTCAAGCTCAAGATTCAACTCAAGCAGCAGCTCCTGCTACAGAACAAGTAGCTGATACAACTGCAACAGTAGCAACTACAGATGAGGCTACAGCAACAACTGATGAAGCTGCAGCAACTGAAGAAGCTACTTTTACTCAATCAATGAAAAAACGTTTCATTGAAGGAGGTCCAGTTTGGATGTCTCCAGTATTATTGTGTTTAATTCTTGGTTTAGCAATAGCAATTGAAAGAATTATTTATTTAAATCTTTCTTCTATCAACACTAAAAAATTTGTTACTGATGTTGAGTCAGCTTTAAATTCTGGTGGTATTGAAGCGGCTAAAGAAGTATCTAAAAACACAGCTGGTCCAGTTGCGTCTATTTTCTATCAAGGTTTAGAGCGTTCTTCTCATGGTTTAGAATCTGCTGAAAAATCTATCGTTGCTTACGGTGGTGTTCAAATGGGACAATTAGAGAAAAATGTTTCTTGGGTTTCTTTATTTATCGCTCTTGCACCAATGTTAGGTTTCTTAGGAACTGTAATTGGTATGATTGAGGCGTTTGACCAAATCGAATCTGCAGGATCTATGGAGCCATCATTAGTAGCTGGAGGTATTAAAGTAGCGTTATTAACAACGGTATTTGGACTTATTGTAGCGATGATTCTTCAAGTTTTCTACAACTACATTACAGCTAAGATTGATTCTATCGTTAACGATATGGAAGATGCTTCTATCAGTTTAGTTGATATGTTGTCAGATTATTTCAAAGAGAAAGTAAACAAATAATACATTAACAAATTATTGTTATGAACGTATATAAAATTTCAAAAATTTTAGTAATCGTAATTGGAATTATTGCTTCTATTTTATTCATATCAAATTTAGGTATGGAAGTATCATTAGATAATAATTCTTTTGTTGTAGATTACTTTATTTATCTGTCTTACTTTGCAATGGCAATTGCTTTTTTCTCTGTTATTTATTTTGTTTTTAAAAATTTAATTACTCATAAAGATCAGTTAAGAAGAGCATTAATCTCTCTGGGGTTATTTGCTGCTGTAGTTTTGATTGCTTTTATTTTGGCAGATAGTACAGAGATAAAATTAAAAGACGGAGAAATTATTTCTTCAATGTCTTCTAAGTTAATAAGTACTAGTTTAAATACATTTTATATTCTTGCTGTTGTTTCAGTTGGAGTATTAGCTTGGACTGGTTTTTCAAAAATTAAAAGATAATAGATCATGGGTAAAAAAAGAGGTGCACCGCCAGAAGTGAATGCAGGTTCTATGGCAGATATTGCATTCTTACTTTTAATTTTCTTTTTAGTTACTACCACAATTGGAGTAGATCAAGGAATTAATAGACTCTTACCTCGTTATGAAGAGAACCCACCTGTTCCACCTATTAATGAAAGAAATATTTTAACAGTTTTAGTTAATAAAGACAATCAGTTACTTGTTGAAGAGAAATTGGTTGACCTTAAGGACTTAAGACAAACTGCTATTGATTTTCTTGAAAATAATGGAAAAGGAACATGTTCATATTGTAATGGAAAAAAAGATCCAAATTCATCTGACGGACCTGATGAAGCGGTAATTTCATTAAATAATGACGGGCAAACTACTTATGAAACGTATATCGCAGTACAAAATGAATTAGTAGCTGCATATAACTTTTTAAGAGATAGAGAATGTAAGAAGCGTTACGGTATGACTTTTACAGAAATGGAATACATTTATAATGATCCAGCTTCTAAAGCTACCGAAGGTTTGGTTGAAGATTTAGAACCAAAAGTTAAAAAGATTCAAGAATTGTTTCCAATGAGACTTTCAGAAGCAGAGCCAAAAAAACAATAATATAATATTAAGAAAGTATGTCTAAATTTAAAAAGAAAAGTACAGGTGATACTCCTGCGATTTCAACAGCGTCTTTACCTGATATTGTATTTATGCTTTTGTTCTTCTTCATGACAGCTACCACTATGAAAGATAGTGACTTGAAAATTGAAAATACATTGCCAAAAGCTAACCAAACTGCAAAATTGCACAAAAAAGAGTTTGTAATGTATATTTACGCTGGTAAACCAAGTGAGCGCTATAGAGCAACTCTTGGAGGTTCAGATCGTATTCAATTAGCTGATAAGATGGCTTCGCCAGCTGACATTAGAAATTTTGTAATTTCTGAGAGAGCTCAGCGAAATTCTGACGATGAAAAGTATCTTACTGCATCTTTAAAAATTGATAAAAATGTGAAGATGGGTTTGGTAAGTGCTATCAAGTTAGAATTACGTAAAATAGAACAATTGAAAGTTAATTATACAACAACACAAGGAAATCCTGTTGAATAGTATTTTTATTTTATAAATAAAAAGGTACGCATTTGCGTACCTTTTTTTATTATTTTTATAAAAAAAATATAATGCGATTACTAGTATCTCTTTTTTTCATTTTTTTTGTATCAATTGGTTTTTCTCAATCTGAGACAAAGCCTGTTGTAGATTCTCTTTTTAGAGAGGATCAATTTTATGTTTCGATATCATACAATATTTTACAAAAAACACCTGATAATTTTAATCAGTATTCATTTTCAACAGGTTTATCAGCTGGTTTTTTAAGAGATTTTCCTATTTCTGAAAACAGACATTGGGCCATTGCTCCCGGTATTGGTTATTCGTTTAATGATTTAAAACAAAATATTGATTTTTCTTCTATTTCCGACAATACATCTACAGAGATTGTTAAAAGTAGAATTCTATTACATTATCTTGATTTCCCTTTAGAAATTCGTTGGCGAAATGCGACTCCAGATAGTCATAAATTTTGGAGAATTTATGGAGGTTTTATGGCAAGTTATTTAATCAATGGTAAGTTTAAATATGAAGGAGATTTAGGTTCTGGAACAGAAAATATAAATGATTTGTTGAATAAATTTCAATACGCCACGTATTTAACTTTCGGATTTAATACTTGGAATGCCTATATTCATTACGGTTTAAATCCTTTTTTTGATAAAAATAAAACAGCCACGGAAAACAATGTAACTACATTGAAAATTGGTTTGATGTTTTATATTTTATAACCAATATTGATACAAAAACAACTGTGGTCCAGCTCCAATTATTATTCCTGCAATAAGTTCTGGATACGTATGTGCTTTCATATATAAACGTGAAGAGGCTACTAAACCAATACTAACAATACAAAATGCCACAAGATTTATAAAAGGAAGTTGGTAATACATGCACAGGCCAAAAATAAAGCACGTTAAGGCACTAATTCCAATCATATGTAAACTGGCTTTGAATTTTAAAATAACGCTAGCTAAAACGATTACACTACTTAAAAAGCCACCAAGAAAAAAGAAATACAATTCTGCAACAGTATCTTTTGAAACACTGAATTTTATTAAAATAAATAATAAAATAGCTTGAACAGCTATTGGCATTTTTCTCTCGCTAATGCTGGCTTCAGTAAATGAAGAAACAACTCCTAAAGATCGAAATAGAAAATACATTGATAACGGTAACAACAAAGTTAAAATCGTAACTTGAACTAGTGTTACTATTATTTGGGACTTGTAAAAGAAAGAATTGGCAATTAAAAAAAAAAATAAAGTGCCATATAAAGACACAAATATGGGATGAAAAATATAGGAAAAAACAGGTAATATTTTTTTTAAATCCATATTCTTAGATTTTTTTTCTCAAACGTGCTACAGGGATATCTAGTTGTTCGCGGTATTTTGCGATGGTTCTTCTAGCAATTGGATAACCTCTTTCTTTCAAAATTTCCGCTAACTGATCATCTGGTAAAGGTTTTCTTTTATCTTCTTCCGAAATAACTTGTTGTAAGATATTTTTAATTTCGATAGTTGAAACTTCTTCACCTTGATCGTTTGTCATCGATTCACTAAAGAATTCTTTGATTAGTTTTGTTCCGTATGGTGTATCAACATATTTGCTATTGGCTACACGAGAAACCGTTGAAATATCCAATCCTACCATATCAGCGATATCTTTTAGAATCATCGGACGAAGTTTGGTTTCTTCTCCTTCTAAAAAGTATTCTTGCTGATAAAACATTATCGCATTCATGGTCACATACAATGTTTCCTGACGTTGTTTAATCGCATCAATGAACCATTTTGCCGAATCTAATTTTTGCTTGATAAATTGCACTGCATCTTTCTGCGAACTCGATTTTTCAGAAGTGTCTTTATAACTCTGTAACATTTCCTGATAATCTTTAGAAACGTGCAATTCTGGTGCATTTCTTCCGTTTAACGAAAGTTCTAGCTCGCCATCAACAATTCGAATGGTAAAATCAGGAACAATATGTTCTACCGCTTTTTGATTGCCATCGAAACTTCCTCCTGGTTTCGGATTTAGTTTTTCAATTTCATCAATAGCTTTGCGTAATTGCTGTTGGGAAACATCGAATTTTTGTAGTAATTTATCGTAATGTTTTTTGGTAAAAGCATCAAATTGTTGCTCAATCACATTAATAGCTAAACTAATCGAATCCGATGGTGTTTTGTGTTTTAATTGCAGCAACAAACATTCTTGTAAATCGCGTGCACCCACACCTGCTGGCTCTAAGTCTTGAACTAAATGTA
>NZ_JAIWOF010000064.1 GCF_020217025.1 Flavobacterium sp.
AGATGCGTTCTACTGTTGGCTCATCGGTATAAATACCTTGAGTGAAAGCCATATCATCCACAATATCTTGAATACTTCTTCTGATATAGCCCATATCATCGATACTTCCTACTAAAAACTCAGCAATGTCACGTTCTTCATCAGTTAAAATAAAAGTGTTTAACTGATTGATTAAATCTTGATGAAAACTTACTGGAGCCGCGAAGGGCATCGTTTTGTCTTCATCGTCATCGCTGTAATTGTTGGTTTGGTATTTGTAATCTGGCGTTTCGTCATTGCTTAAATATTCGTCAATGTTGATGTCGCCTGTATCGATGTGTTCGTTATCGTAATCGTCGTAATCATCAGTATCACTTCCATAATCATCTAAATCGTAATTATCTTCCTTGCTACTTTCTTCCAAAGCAGGATTCTCTACTAATTCTTCCTGAAGACGTTGCTCAAAAGCTTGCGTAGGCAATTGAATTAACTTCATCAACTGAATTTGTTGAGGCGATAATTTTTGAGATAATTTGAATTGTAAACTGTGTTTTAACATTAATGTTTGTTTAATTGATTTAATCGTTTAACTGTTTAATTGTTTATTAAATTTACTATTTAATACATCGACAGTTAAACAATTTAACAAGATTCTAAAATTCTGCGTTTTGTGGTGTTCTTGGGAAAGGAATTACGTCTCTAATGTTACCCATACCAGTTACAAAAAGCACTAATCTTTCAAATCCTAATCCGAATCCTGAGTGAACAGCAGATCCGAATCTTCTAGTATCTAAATACCACCAAAGTTCTTCTTCATCGATTTCTAAGGCTTTCATTTTTTCTACAAGTACATCGTAACGCTCTTCTCTTTGAGAACCTCCAACGATTTCTCCAATTCCTGGGAATAAGATATCCATGGCTCTTACAGTTTCTTTTCCTGGTTCAGTGTTGTCGTTCAAACGCATGTAAAACGCTTTAATTTTTGCGGGATAATCAAATAAAATTACCGGACATTTAAAGTGTTTTTCTACTAAGAAACGTTCGTGCTCACTTTGTAAATCAGCACCCCATTCGTTAATGATATATTGAAATTTTTTCTTTTTATTTGGTGTTGAATCTTTTAAAATATCAATTGCTTCTGTATAAGAAACACGTTTGAAGTTGTTATCAAGTACAAAACTTAATTTTTCTAACAACGTCATTTCGCTTCTATCTGCTTGTGGTTTTGACTTTTCTTCTTCTAGTAATCTGTTTTCTAAGAATTTTAAATCATCGCCACATTTTTCAACGGTATATTTGATAACGTATTTGATGAAATCTTCAGCTAAATCCATGTTATCCGCTAAATCATTGAAAGCCACTTCTGGTTCAATCATCCAAAACTCCGCTAAGTGACGAGAAGTGTTTGAATTTTCAGCACGGAATGTTGGTCCAAACGTATAAATTTGACCTAAAGCCATTGCAAAAGTTTCGCCTTCTAATTGACCAGAAACTGTTAAATTGGTTTGTTTTCCGAAGAAATCTTCTTTGTAGTTGATGCTGCCGTCTTCGTTTCTTGGAGCAGATCCATCGATTGGTAAAGAAGTTACTTGGAACATTTCTCCAGCACCTTCGGCATCAGAACCAGTAATAATTGGTGTATTTACGTAGAAAAATCCTTTTTCTTGAAAATATTGGTGTACTGCAAACGCTAAAGTTGAACGCACACGCATAATAGCACCAAAAGCATTCGTTCTAACACGTAAATGTGCATTTTCACGTAAGAATTCTAACGAGTGTTTTTTTGGTTGCATCGGGAATTTTTCCGCATCACTATCGCCTAAAATCTCTAACTTCGTTACTTGAATTTCTACTTTTTGTCCAGCACCACGGCTTTCTGCCAAAGTTCCTGTAACGCAAATAGCCGCCCCAGTTGTAATTCTTTTTAAGGTTTCGTCAGGTGTGTTTTCAAAATCTACCACACACTGAATATTATGAATAGTCGAACCATCGTTCAACGCAATAAATTGATTGTTTCTAAATGTTCTAACCCAACCTTTTGCTGTTACTTCATGTAATGTTTTCGTGCTGTTTAAAAGGTCTATTACTTTTGAGTGTTTCATTTCGATTTATGATTTATAATGCAAATATACTATTTCTCGTTTGAATTTTCTTCTTCAATATCTTCTGCTAAAATATCTAATGTAGGTTCTAAGAATTCTTGTTGATTAGCAATCGTTTTATCCAACGAAAGTAACAATGCTGGTAATAGAATTAAATTAGATAACATGGCAAATAACAAGGTTGTGGCAACTAATCCTCCTAATGCTACAGTTCCGCCAAAGCTAGATAATGTAAATACTGAGAATCCAAAGAACAACACCACTGAAGTGTAAAACATACTAATTCCTGCTTCTTTTAAAGTAGCGTAAACAGATCGTTTAATTTTCCAATCGTTAGCTTTTAACTCTTGACGGTATTTCGCTAAAAAGTGAATCGTATCATCCACCGATATTCCAAACGCAATACTAAATACTAATATGGTGGATGGTTTAATTGGAATTCCAAAATATCCCATTAATCCAGCAGTCATTACTAATGGTAATATGTTTGGTAATAATGAAACAATTATCATCTTGAAAGAACGGAACATGTATGCCATTAATAACGAAATTAAAACAATAGCAAAAATTAGCGATTGTACTAAATTGTCAATTAAGTAATGGGTTCCTTTTTCAAAAACATAAGCTTTTCCTGTTAGTGAAACTTCGTAGCGTTCTTTTGGGAAAATGTGATTGATTTTGTCTTGTAAACGTTCTTCAATTTTTTGCATTTTGTCCGTTCCAATATCTCGCATAAAAGTAGTGATGCGTGCATATTGCCCAGTACTATCAACATAGCTTTTCAGCATATTTTCGTTTCCTTTTTTAGTCGAATTTTTTATGTAGGATAAAATGAAAGCTTCTTCTTGTTTGGTAGGTAATTCGTAATATTCAGGATTTCCGTTATAGTAAGCTTGTTTTGAATATTTGACTAAATTAACAATAGAAACAGGTTTAGATAATTCCGGAATTTCTTCAATTGTTTCTTGAAGTTCTTCTATTCGTTTTAATGTTACTGATTTTAAAGCGCCTTTAGGTTTTTTAGTATCAATAACAATTTCTAATGGCATAACACCATCAAATTCTTTTTCATAGAATAAAATGTCTTTGTAAAAAGGTGCCTTTTTCGGCATATCTTCAATAATACTTCCTGAAATTTTAATTTGATAAATACCAATAATTCCCATCACTAAAATACCAATGGCTGTTGAAAAAACGGCAATTCGGTGATGTCTAATTGTATTTTCAATCCAATTCATGAAAGTAGCCATGTAGTTTTTGCCAAGATGAGCTAAATGTTTTTCCTTAGGCATTGGCATATAACTGTAAACAATTGGAATGATAATTAAACAAAGTATAAACAAGAAAACAATGTTTAATGAAGCTACAATTCCAAATTCTTTCAATAATTTACTATCTGTAAAAATGAATGTTCCAAAACCAGCAGCAGTAGTTAAATTCGTCATCAAAGTAGCATTTCCTACTTTAGAAATAACACGCTGTAAGGATTTGGCTTTATTCCCATGATTTTTAATTTCTTGCTGGTATTTGTTAATAAGGAAAATACAGTTAGGAATTCCGATAACAATGATTAATGGAGGAATAATTGCTGTTAAAACGGTTATTTCATAATGTAACAAACCTAGCGTTCCAAACGACCACATTACTCCAATAATTACCACAAACATGGAAACCATGGTAGCTCTGAAACTTCTAAAAAAGAAAAAGAATAGTAATGAAGTAATTCCAAGTGCTGCACCAACGAACAATCCAATTTCACTAATAATGCTATTAGCATTCAGTGTTCTAATGTATGGCATTCCAGAAACACGAAGATCTAATCCGGTTTCTTTTTCGAAGGCGTTAATTCTGTCTTGGTTAAGATGTTTTTCAATAAACTGTTTTCTTGCTGGCGTGTTTACAATTTTTTTATCCATGTAAATAGCAAAACGCACTGCTCCACTTTCTTTATTGAACAGCATGCCTTCATAGAAAGGTAAATCGTTGAAAAACTCTTTTTCCTTTTCTTTTAAATAGGTGTCAGAAATGCTATCATTATTGATGAAAGAAACTAATTTGAATTTTTGTTCTAATGTATCTTTCTCAAGTACTTTTAAATCTTCAATAGATAAGGTAAGTTCAACTGCTTTATCCTTTTTTATTTCGGCAATAAATTTTTCCCAAGCTTTAATGTTTTTTTCATTAAAAAAGGTTTTGTCTTTAAATCCTAAGACAACTAGATTTCCTTCTTCACCAAATTTTTCTAAAAAAGAATTGTACTGAATGTTTACTTCATGATCATCGGGTAATAAATTAGCTTCAGTGAAGGTAAAACGCATGTTTTTCCACTGAAAACTCATGAAAATAGTAAAAAGTAAAACAAGAACTAATAAAAAAACGCGGTTTCTTAAAATTCTACTGGCAATATAATCCCAAAAACTGGTGCTTAACCACTTTAACATCTCTCAAAAATTAGGCTGCAAAGGTAAGTATTATTGCTTAAAATATTGGTGTTGAGCGGAATTTTTAAGTTAAAATTAAAAACCTAAATCAAGATAGTAAGAAACTTTTATGGCGATGTTGTCATCAAAATTAGGTAATTGGTTGGGACCATATCTGTAAAAGGCAACTAAGCCAAAACCTTTGAAGATTTTATTGCATTCAACTCCACTTTCAAAGAAACCGTCTTCAAGTGTTTTATATCCAATTCCAACATGTTGATTGTTTTTATTGTTTGAACCCACCGCCATTCTAGTAACGACAGTAAATTCGGGATTAATCTTGTATCCAAGACGAATTTTATTAAAAGTATGTTTTAATTGTAAAGAAGCATATTTATTGGAGAAAAACTCGTTGAAATACATGGTTTCAAAACTATTTTTTCCTGCAAAAGTAATTCGTTGTAGAATTGCATCTCTGTTCAAATTATTAGGAACAATACTATATAAATGTGTAATTGGAACATCGCCAAATGCTATACCAGTTTGCAATAAAATCGAACTTTTTTGACCTGATAAAAAAGGCAATTCATAATAAGTTTTGAAATCTAGTTTTGAGAAAACGAAATCATTTTCAAGTAAATTTGGCACTGTTTGGGTATACTGAATTGAAAATTTTGGATGTCTTTTTTCATATTCAATTTTCCCAACTGGCGTTTGCATGTAATTACTAAACGGATTCCATTGAACAGCTAATTGTAAAGTAGTAATGGTATAATTGGTATATGATTTTCCGTCATTTATAAATGTGTAATCAAAAAGAGGCTGAATTTGATTATGAGAAATTCCAAAATAGCTAGAGGTTTTTGGTAAAAACTTACTTTCAATAAAAGCCGAACTCATTTTGTTATTATAAAATGTGGAAATATTTATTGGTCGTGGATCATATATTTTGAATCTTCGTGAATCAGTTACAAAGTTAGTTTGAGCGATTTCGCTGATATCATCAGTATAAGAAGCGCTTACCCAAGTTTCCGAATTATTGTGAATTAGATAAGAAGGGGTTATGCCAAATTTAAATTCATCATCCTTTAATCCATAAGCACCATAAAAAGCAACTTTGTATTTTTCTGAAAGTTTAGAGTTGGTTACAGCACCAATGCCTAATCTAAAACCTTCGAAATTGTTATATTTTGCAATACTACGTAAATCAATGTCAAAAATAGATACTGGAAAATAGCCATTGAAAATTTTTCTACCTAAAAATAATTTATGTTCAATTTTTTCTGAGAGCGATAAACTATCAATCGATGTATACGTTCTAAGCTTTCTCTTATCAATAGTGTCTTTTTTGAAGACATTCCAGTAGTTACTTTCTTGTTCTAAACTTGATTTTGGTACTTCAATTTTAACTCTTGGTTTTGAAATAGAAATAGGTTTGTTAATTTCAATATCAAATGGAGTTGATTCTATTGAAACATAAGCTTGATCAGTGGCATTTTTACTTTCTGTTAAATCTAAATCAGAACTAAATTTTATAGTACCGCCTAAGATTTTTATATCCTCATGATTGTTGCCTTTAGAGACTTTGAATTTTCTGTTTTTTGGAAACCAAATATCAATATCTTTTTTATAATCAAATGTGTAGGTAGCATTGATGTTTACAACACCATAAATTCTAAAATAAGCTTTACAAATAGCAAAATTAATAGTGTCAATATACAGCAAACCTCTCAAACGATTCGTGTTGAGTTTTTTGGGTTCAAAGTAAATTCTGTAAGCGCTTCTTCCGTCAATTTTTACCGTATCAATTAGTTTGTAGTTGTATAATTTTCGTCCAAAATTTGAAATCGGGTTTTGAACTGGAATTTCTAAGATTTCAAATGGATTCTCATAAACAGAATAAGAAATTAGTTTAAGACCAAGATATTCGTAAATAGGTTGTTTAAATCCAGCCATTCTAGTGGCTAAAACGGTTTCTTTGTATTCAGAGTGATTAAGTTGAATTAAATTTACTTTCTCTGTTTGATATAAATGCTGTTTCTCAGAAAATTTTTTAAACTTGTAATTTGTTGAATCCAATTTCATTAAAGGCTTTCTTAAAAACCTATTTTTATAAATAGTATCAATTTTTGAAGAGATACTATCTGGATTTGCCGTTACCTGAAGGTATTCATAGTTTTTATATTGAAAACTCGATAGGCCTTTTTCTGGATCATTTAATTTTCGATTTTCAATAACTTTTTTAATGATGTTATTGACATTGTTCTCGGTGTAGATTTCCGCTTTTTTTTCGTTTAAATCGTTAATTAATTTAATCGTCAAATTGTAAACTTTTGGTTGTGGATAGGTTATTTTTTCGTAATATCCTTTAAAGTTAACTTTGATAGGAAGTTTATAATCTTTGACTTCAATAGAAAATTTTCCTTCCCAATCGGCGTTGAATTTGATGTTGTTATATGTAATAGAGGCAAAAGCAATAGGAACTTTTGAATCAAAGTCGATAACTTGTCCTTTAATTTTGGTTTGTGCTACAAAATTAGTGGTAAAGATTAAGCACAAAAAAAGCCAAAAATATTTCATGAAAAGAGAGATTTTATACAAATATATTCAAAATAAAAAATCCCGAGTGTTAATCGGGATTTAAAATTTAGGAAGATTATTTTTTCCAAGGAGTTTTCCCATCAACTTCTTGAATTAAAATAATTTCTTCAGAATAAAATAAATCATTTTCGAGTTCCTTAGCATTTAATTCAATAATGACTTTCTTTGATTTTTCCTTTAAATCTAAAAGTTTGAAATCCTTAATTTTATCATATTCTTTAGAATTAAGATAAACTTTTTTGATTCCATCTTCTGTTTCAAGTTGTAAATATGGATTTTTTAATAAATTATGTTTGATTACATTTTTATAATAATCAATTAGTTCTTTATTTTTCTCGTCCGAAGACATAGAGTTAATCATTTGCTCAATATGTAACGCTTGCTCATCTGTAAGACCAGAAGGCAAAGTTAGATTGATTAATTTGAAATATAAATTTCCTTTTAAGCTTTCAGATTGCTTACAGCTAAAAAACGAAATTGCAATTAAGAACAATAGAGTACTACTTCTCATAAAGTATTAATTTATTCTCACCAAATTAATTAAAATAAAAACTCCCGAGTGTTAATCGGGAGTTAAATTTATACTTTCATAATTTCAGCTTCTTTAACTGCTAAAATTTCATCAATTTTTTTAATGAACGTATCTGTTAATTTCTGAACGTCTTCTTCTGCTTTTTTACAGATGTCTTCAGCTGTTCCATTTTTTTCTTCTTTCTTGATATCGGTATTAGCATCTTTTCTGTGATTTCTAATTCCAATTTTTGCTTCTTCCGCTTCGTGTTTTGCTTGTTTTACTAAGTCACGTCTTCTTTCCTCTGTTAAAGCTGGAATATTGATGATGATATTGTCTCCATTGTTCATTGGGTTTAACCCTAAATTAGCAATCATAATTGCTTTTTCAATAGGGTGTAACATGTTTTTTTCCCAAGGAGTTACAGTTAATGTTCTTGCATCAGGAGCATTAATGTTTGCAACTTGCGAAATTAATGTTTGTGAGCCATAGTAATCCACAAAAACACCACCTAACATTTGTGGCGAAGCTTTGCCGGCTCTAATATTTAATAATTCTTTCTCTAAATGCGCAATTGAACCCGCCATAGCTTCTTTTGCACTGTCTAAAATAAAATTAATTTCTTCTGTCATCGCTCTATATTTTTACTTCGTACTTTAAAATTATATGGTAACGGTTGTTCCGATAGTTTCACCTTCACACACTTTTAGTAAGTTACCATCTTTATTCATATCGAATACAATAATAGGTAATTTATTTTCTTGACTCAATGTAAAAGCTGTTGTATCCATTACATTTAATCCTTTTGCTAATACATCTTCAAACGAAATAAAGTCAAATTTAACAGCATCCGCATTTTTTTCTGGATCCGAAGTGTAAACACCATCTACACGAGTTCCTTTTAAAATTACGTCAGCACCTACTTCAATTCCTCTTAAAACTGCTGCTGTATCTGTTGTAAAGTATGGATTTCCTGTTCCAGCACCAAAAATTACAATTCTTCCTTTTTCTAAATGGCGAGTAGCTCTTCTTTTGATATATGGTTCAGCAATAGCTTCAATTTTCAAAGCGGTTTGTAAACGCGTTTGCATTCCAGCTTCTTCTAAAGCTCCTTGTAACGCCATTCCGTTAATAACTGTTGCTAACATTCCCATGTAGTCACCTTGCACTCTGTCCATTCCGTTGCTTGCACCAGCTACACCTCTAAAAATGTTTCCACCACCAATAACGATTGCAATTTCTACACCTTTATCGTGAATTTGTTTTATTTCGGCAGCATACTCAGCTAAGCGTTGTGGGTCAATTCCATATTGTCTATCACCCATTAAAGCTTCACCGCTTAATTTTAGAAGAATTCTTTTGTACTTCATCGTGTGTTGTATTATTTGTGGTGCAAATATAGTTAAATAGCTTTTTTTAGAAAAAAATGTTTTAACAATTATATATCTAAATTTTGAAATGATTTTTTAGCCTCGTTGTATCCAATCTCAAAAATGGCATCCATTTTAGTTTTACTGGTTTCAAATGTACTAAAATTAGCTAATTCCTTAGGCTCAATAACCCAATCGCATAAATTAAACTTCTGATAATTGTAATTGGCATATAATAAATCGAAGGCTCTACTAGTAACTGATTTTATGGATTTTAAATCTTTGGATTCTATATTTTGAATTGGACTCACATAAACTCCAATCAAATAGTCGCATCTTCCTTGTAAAATATCGGTGGGGAAATGATTCAAAATACCACCATCGCTATACAATTTGTTATTGATTTCATACGGAGACAGCATTCCTGGAAAAGAGGAAGAAGCTAAAATGGCATCGATAAGTTTTGTTTCGGAATTAAAAATTTTGAGTTTTCCTTTAACTAAATCCGTCGCTGTGATGTAGGCCGGAATTTTTAATTCGCCAATAGTGATATCACCAAAAATTTCTGTAAAATAACTTTTGAAGGATTCTGAATCAATCAATCCTGCTTTTTTGAAGGTAAAGTGCTTCCAATGAAAAAAGTAAATTGACTTGAAAAATTCTAGAATCTCTTCGGGCGTTTTTCCAAATGCAAATAATCCACCAACAATTGCGCCAGCGCTTGTTCCTGAAATACAAGATGGTTGCATCCCTTTTTCGGTTAAAAACTGCAAAGCACCTGCATGTGCAATTCCTTTAGAACCACCACCTGACAATACGATTCCGATAGATTTAGAAGGATTTTCCATATGTAACATTTCTTACAGATAATTACCAAAATTAGAATTAAATTTGCCAAATAAAGTTAAGAAGATGATAAATACTATAAAACAAGCACTAGAAAATAGTTTTTCTTATGCCGATTACAGAAAAAAGATAACTAGTTTAATAACTGAAGGAAAATCTACAGGTCACGAA
>NZ_JAIWOF010000065.1 GCF_020217025.1 Flavobacterium sp.
CAATCAGCCGATTTACTTCATTATTCAGAATTAAACGAAACGAGAATGCATCGTTTAGATAAAACCATTGAAGTAACTCCAGAGGTAAAAGCTAAATTACAAAATTTAGACAAAAAGTACATTTGGTTGGTATTAAGCGAAGGTTGGTGTGGCGATGCCGCTCAAATCGTTCCTGTAATTCACAAAATGGCAGAAGTAACAGATAAAGTAGAATTAAAAATCGCTTTGCGTGATGATAACGATGCTTTAATGCAACACTTCTTAACGAATGGAGGAAAAGCAATTCCAAAATTAATTCTTTTAGATGCTGAAAATTTAGAAGTTGTGGCGGATTGGGGTCCAAGACCTCATGGCGCAAAGCAATTAATCTTAGATTACAAAGCTGCTCACGGAATTGTTGATGAAACCGCTAAAATAGAATTGCAAAAATGGTATTTACACGATAAAGGAATTTCGATTCAGAATGAAATCGTGGAACTGCATGAAAATATCTTAGCGTAAAGTTCCAATAATTTTCAACTTATCAGAAGTGGAAATTCCACCAGGGTTGCAACCTAGTTGACCTTCTGGGATTTCCATTTTTAGTTTCTCGTAATAGTCTGCCCAAACTTCAAAATACTGATTTGATTTTGGTGATTTGAATGTCATCGGAAATAAATCAAACAGTGGTTTTTTGTATGAATGCAAAAACGCATCATAAATTAATTCCGAACAATAATATTTTCCGTTACTGTACAAATATTCGTCATCATAAGGAACACCAACTTGTTGTAACGAAAAAGTGATAGCTTCAGGAATGTATTTTCGGTATTTTCTTTTTAATCTTCCTACAAACATTTCTTCTTTTGTGTAGGTTTTGAAGGTTTCGTAAGGAGTTATTTTTACTGCTTTTCCAGCGGCTTCAATTACGAAAATTGAATCGTTTTTGATGTAAACCATTCCTAAATGGCTAAAATCTTTCCCTTGATAACCTTCGGTAACCTCGTTAATAGCTTCGCAAAGTGGTCCGCAATTCATAGATTGAAATAAAAGATCACCTGTTTTTAGTTTTACATTTTGTGAAAAACTAAATTGGAATAAAAGAAAAAATAGAAGTAAAGTTTTATTTTTCATCTTGATGCAATTGTGCAAAATCATCAGGAGTAATTGCGTTTTCAACTGAATAATCACCAATTTTTGTTCTTCGAAGCGCAGTTAAATGTCCGCCTGATTCTAATGCTAATCCAAAGTCATACGCTAACGAACGAATGTAAGTTCCTTTGCTACATTTTACTCTAAAATCGATTTCAGGTAATTGAATTCGAGTGATTTCAAATTCGTAAATCGTAGTTTTTCTCGATTGAATTTCGACTTCTTCACCAGCGCGTGCGTGTTCGTACAAACGTTTTCCATCTTTTTTAATGGCAGAAAAAACAGGAGGTTTTTGGTCGATTTCACCTAAAAACTGTTTTGTGGTTTCCAAAATCAATTCTTCGGTAATATGTTCGGTTGGAAAAGTAGCGTCAATTTCGGTTTCTAAATCATACGATGGAGTAGTAGCTCCAACCAGTATAGTTCCAGTATATTCTTTAGCTTGTGCTTGAATTTCGGTAATACTTTTGGTGAATTTTCCCGTGCAAATAATTAATAAACCAGTTGCCAACGGATCTAAAGTTCCAGCGTGACCAATTTTGAATTTCTTTGGTAAGTCGTATTTGCGTTTTAAAATGTATTTCAATTTATTCACCGCTTGAAAAGAAGACCATTTCAAGGGTTTGTCGATTAAAAGTACTTTTCCTGCTAAAAATTCTTCGGCACTCATTATTTATATAAGTTAAAGTACGCTAATAAAAGAATTCCAGCCACAATACGATACCAACCCCAAGGTTTAAATCCATATTTTTTTATAATCTCTATAAAAAATTTAATAGCTAAAACAGCTACAATAAAAGCTACAACATTTCCAATGATGAACATTTTTGTGTTTTCGGGAGTTTTTAAAATCAATTCATATCCTTTTAAACCACTCGCTTCATACGATTTTAAAAAGATAGAATAACACGTAACCGCTAACATGGTCGGTACTGCTAAAAAGAATGAAAATTCAGCTGCTGCTTGTCGTGACAATCCTTGTTGCATACCACCAATTATACTTGCGGCACTTCGGCTTGTGCCAGGCATCATAGCTAAACATTGCCAAAAACCAATAGTTACCGCTTTTTTTATGGTAATGTCTTCTTCTTTAAAGATAGTAGGATTTTTAAAAAATCTATCAACAAATAATAAAATGATTCCGCCTATAATAAGTACAACAGCAATTGGTGTTGGATGTTCTAAAACCGCTTCAATTTTATCGTCGAATAATTTTCCTAAGATTAAAGCTGGGATAACAGCAAAGGCTAGTTTAATAAAGAATTGAAATTTCGAGAAATCGAAAAATTTCTTCCAATACAAAACTACAACTGCTAAAATGGCTCCAAATTGAATGGAAACTTGAAACAGTTTGGTAAATTCCTCTTTTTCAATTCCAAAATAAGAACTCGTAAAAATCATGTGTCCCGTTGAAGAAACGGGTAAGTATTCCGTTAGACCTTCAATGATGGCAATGATAATAGCTTGTAAAATATCCATAAAGTGTTACTTCTTCGGATTTTTTAAAATCGAATAAATTGTAATTCCAAATCCAATTAAAACTACGGTTGGAGCTAAACGAATTCTTCTGAAACTAAATAATTCTTCACCGTTGAATACATTTGGATCTTCGCTTCCGCCACCACTCATTAAAAGAAATCCTAAGCCAATTACAGCTAATCCAACTAAAAGAATTTTGTAGTTTACTTTATCGAAAAGAAATTCAGGTTTGTTGTTATTTTCCATTTTTATATTTTTTTTAATTCACTGAACATTATTCAATGAATACTAATAAAGATCGTCTGTTTTTAAATTCAAGAAACGTTGTGTAGCAAAAAAGGTACTAATCCAAGTAATTAGAATTCCAATTCCTAAAACACCAGTAATTACAATACCAAGCGAAACGTAATCTTTTGCAATGCCTAAACTTGGGAATATGCCATCTACATAAATAGCTAAAGCGATAATTCCGATGATAGCTAATCCAGAACCAATTAATCCTAGTTTAATACTTCTCCAAATAAAAGGTTTTCTAATGAACGATTTTGTTGCTCCTACCATCTGCATGGTTTTAATAGTAAAACGATGAGAATAAATTGATAATCGCATAGAACTGTTGATTAACAACATCGCTACAACCGTTAAAATTCCGCTGATGATTAAAATCCAAAACGTGATTTTTGTTACGTTTTCGTTTACCATATCTACTAGTTCTTTATCGTAGATAATTTCCGAAACCATTTCGTTTTTACGAATGTTACGCTCAATTTTCTTGATACTATCTGCATTAACGTAATCTCCTTTTAAGTGAATGTCAAATGAATTTTGAAGTGGATTGAATCCTAGAAACTCCATAAAATCTTTTCCAACGATATCCACATTGTTTTTAGCGGCGCTATCCTTGTGAACAAAAGCATATTCTTTGATGAATTTAGCGTTTTTCAATTCAGTGTCAAAAGCGCTAATAGTAGAGTCTTTTGCATCGTTATCAAAGAAAACAGTCATAGGTATGTTTTCTTTAAAATCATTAGTAATCTTTTTCGAATTAATTACAAAAAGTCCTAAAGCTCCTAAAAGGAACAATACTAAAAAGATACTCAATACTACCGAAAAGTAGGATGAAATCAAACGTCGTTTGTTGTAATTTTCAAAAGATGATGCCATATAATTCTATTTAAGCCGTAAAAATAGTAAAGAAATTTTGTTTACATAGAATATAACAACAAAGTTTTAACTTTAGTATTTATAATCAGTAAATTTGAAGCTTTAAATTCATAAAAATGACATTACGATTTAAGATTTCGGTACTTTTATTCTTTTTTGCACTAAGCTTAACGGCACAAGAAAATATTTTTCCTTACCGAGAAGGCAATTTATGGGGTTTGTGTGATGAAAATGCAAAGGTTTTAGTTGCACCAAAATACGATGCCATAAAAAAAGACAGAACTAAAGGGACTACTTTTTTCGAAGCTTCTTTAGAAAATAGTTCGGGAGTTTACATAGGTTCCAAAAATGTAATTCCTGTTGAATTTCAAAAATTGCAGTATGTATCAACTAATTTGATAATTGCGGTTAAAAAAGGAGTTGATAAAAAAGAAATCAACTACTTATACAACACAAAAGGGGAATTATTAATTAATCAACCGCTTTCTTATTTAAAAGGAATTAAAGGAAATGACAAGCGTTATGATACTACTTTTATTATTGGATTTTATATAAAGGATTTAGAAGGAAGAGAATCGTTAGTAAATTTGGATTATTACAATGATAACAAGTTAAGTTATGTGTTAAAAGACGTTTTTTCGATAGAATTAGACAATAAAAAATCAAAAGAAGAATTAGCAATTGCTTATGTAAAACAAACGGCAACAAGTGCTGTTGAAACTAAATATTTTAAAGTAGAAGGAAGTCAAATCATTCTTTTAGATAACAAAAAAGATAGTCAGTATATTCAAGAAAATACAGGGCCAAAAAAGAAAAAAGAAGGATATAACAATTACGAGGATAATATTGCAGTTCCAAATATAGATAGTGAAATGGTTGTTGAAGAGCCTAGAGGTTATTCAGGAACTGGTTCTGGGAGTGGAGATGGTCCAGGAAGGGGAAAAAGTAACAGAAAAACTCCAAAAGGAACTTCATACTACAAATATGCTTTAAAAGACAATCAAATAGAAGTTGAGGTTTCAAACAATGTTACTAAAAATAAAAAAACTGTAAAATTACCTGTTAAAGCAGATAAAATTGAAGTTTTCAAAACTATAGGTGTTATCACAGAAGATAAGCCTGATAGCGACAGCATTCAAACCTATTTCAATTACATTATTTATCAAAAGAAAAATAAATTCGGTTTAGTGTATCAATTCCCATTTCAAAAAAGTGTGGAATATGATTTTTTAGAGCCTATGAAATCTGAAAAAAAATATGATTCGGGTTCTAAAAATTATTTTAAAGTTGGGATGTTAGATAAAAAAACCAAAATCATGAAATATGGTGTTATCGATGTTAATCATACTTTTATTTTGCCTGCTGAATATGACGAAATTAAAATGGGATACACTATAACATCATCATTTAAAGAGCAAGTGTTTTTGGTTAAGAAAAACAACTTGTTTGGATTGGTTTCTGAAAAGAAAGAAATCAAATTACCGATTGAATTTGATAGTATCGAGTTCAATCCAGAAAATCAGGGTTTCTTAAGAGTAAAAAAAGGAAACCAACATTCGGCATACATTAGTTATTATAGTAATTCGGATTATATATTGACGTTACTTCCTATGTATTATCCGTATCCTGTTAGGGAAATTAAATACTCCATTAGTAGTGGTAAAAAAGGAATTTCCTTGTTGGAAGCAATAGAATACATCGCATTAGAAGACGAAAACAAAAATTTCAAAGGCTACGCGAATCCAAACGGAACACTATATTTTAAAGATTAGTTTTATAAAAGTTTTATAAAACGTATTTTTGCACCTTTATTTTTCGGATAAAACCGATAACAGAAAACTGACATGAAATACCACCACGAAAAAATCGAAGCCAAATGGCAACAATATTGGGCAAAAAATCAAACTTTTGCTGCATCAAATAATTCAGACAAACCAAAATACTATGTATTAGATATGTTTCCTTATCCTTCGGGAGCGGGCTTACACGTTGGGCATCCGCTGGGTTACATTGCTTCTGATATTGTCGCAAGATATAAAAGACATCAAGGTTTTAATGTATTGCATCCGCAAGGGTACGATTCATTCGGTTTACCAGCCGAACAATATGCGATTCAGACTGGACAACATCCAGCCGATACCACTCGTATGAATATTGAAGGTGGTGTCGATAAATCAGGAAATACCATTCAAGGTTACAGAAATCAGTTAGACAGAATTGGTTTTTCATTCGATTGGAGTAGAGAAGTGCGTACTTCAAATTCAGATTATTACAAGCATACGCAGTGGATTTTCATTCAATTATTTGAATCTTGGTACAACAAAAATTCGGATAAAGCAGAAAGCATTTGCACCTTAATTCAAGAATTCGAGAAAAACGGAAATGCGAATGTAAATGCGGTTTGTGATGATAATATTGAACCATTTTCAGCTGAAGATTGGAAATCATTTTCATCAGAAGAACAACAAAAAGTACTTTTACAATATAGATTAACCTATTTAGCCGAAACCGAAGTAAACTGGTGCGCGGCTTTAGGAACCGTTTTAGCGAATGACGAAATTGTAAACGGCGTTTCAGAACGTGGTGGACATCCAGTAGTTCGTAAGAAAATGACACAATGGAGCATGCGAATTTCTGCTTACGCGGAACGTTTATTGCAAGGTTTAAACGAAATCGATTGGAGCGAATCCATCAAAGAATCACAAAGAAACTGGATTGGAAAATCGGTTGGAGCCATGGTTTCGTTTCATGTAAACAATCACGATGCTAAAATCGATGTTTTCACAACGCGTCCTGATACGATTTTCGGAGTGACTTTTATGACGTTAGCACCAGAGCACGAATTGGTCACTCAAATCACAACTTCAGAACAAAAAGCAGCGGTTGAAGCGTATGTTGAAGCTACAGCAAAACGTTCGGAAAGAGAAAGAATGGCTGATGTAAAAACGATTTCAGGTGTTTTCACAGGTGCTTATGCTGAACATCCTTTTACAAAAGAACCAATTCCAGTTTGGATTGGCGATTACGTATTAGCTGGTTATGGAACAGGCGCTGTTATGGCGGTTCCATGTGGCGATGAGCGTGATTATGCTTTCGCGAATTTCTTCAAAGGAACACACGGAATGCCCGAAATTAAAAATATTTTCAACCAAGATATTTCAGAAGCCGCTTACGGTGAAAAAGGTGGTTTCGAATTAGTAAATTCTGATTTCTTAAACGGATTAGATTACAAATCGGGAACAAAAAAAATCATCGAAGAATTAGAAAAAATAGGCGCAGGAAATGCCAAAGTAAATTACCGTTTACGTGATGCTGTTTTCTCTCGCCAAAGATATTGGGGCGAACCATTTCCAGTATATTATGTGAATGGTTTACCACAAATGATTGACAAAAAACACTTACCAATCGTGTTACCAGAAGTGGAGAAATACTTACCAACCGAAGACGGTCAACCGCCATTAGGTAACGCAACGGTTTGGGCTTGGGATACAGAAAAAAATACAGTAGTTAGCAATGATTTAATTGATAACACAAAAGTTTTTCCATTAGAATTGAACACGATGCCAGGTTGGGCAGGTTCTTCATGGTATTGGATGCGTTATATGGATGCGCACAACGAAAAAGAGTTTGCAAACGAAGACGCTTTAAAATATTGGGAAAACGTAGATTTATACATTGGCGGAAGCGAACACGCAACCGGACATTTATTGTATTCTCGTTTTTGGAATAAATTCTTAAAAGATAGAGGTTACGCTCCAACCGAAGAACCATTCAAAAAATTGATTAATCAAGGAATGATTTTGGGAATGAGTGCTTTTGTGTATAGAAGTGAAGATTCTAAAACTTTATATTCAAAAGGATTAATAAAAGATAAAAATGTTCATCCAATCCATGTTGATTTATCCGTAATCAACGACATCACTAATGAATTGGATATCGAAAAGTTCAAAAATCATCCTCTATATTCTGATTATGCTAATGCAGAATTTATTTTAGAAAACGGAAAATACATCGTAGGTCGCGAAGTAGAAAAAATGTCGAAATCGAAATACAATGTAGTTTCGCCAGATGATATTTGTGAAGAATACGGTGCTGATACCTTACGTTTATACGAAATGTTCTTAGGTCCATTAGAGCAATCTAAACCTTGGAACACAGCAGGAATTACAGGAGTTGCCGGTTTCTTGAAAAAATTATGGCGTTTGTATTTTGATGATAATGGTTCGGTAATTGTAAACGATGAACCAACAGCTGAAATGTACAAGTCATTACACAAAACCATCAAAAAAGTAACAGAAGATATTGAGAATTTCTCTTTCAACACATCGGTTTCTCAATTCATGATTTGTGTAAACGAATTGCAACAATTAAAATGTAATCATAGAGCTATTTTAGAACCATTAGCGGTTTTAGTTTCGCCTTATGCGCCTCACATCGCAGAAGAATTATGGTCTGCTTTAGGTCATGAAGGTTCAATTGCAACGGTAGCTTTTCCAAAATTTGAAGAAAAATATTTAGTGGAATCTGAAAAAGAATATCCAGTTTCCTTCAATGGGAAAATGCGTTTCACAATTAAATTGCCATTGGATTTAACCAAAGAGCAAATTCAAGAAATTGTATTAGCAGACGAAAGAACCATCGCTCAATTAGCAGGAAATACACCTAAGAATATTATTATCGTTCCAGGTAAGATTATTAATTTGGTTGGATAATATAAATTTCAAACCACAAGACTTAAAATCCCAATCCTAAAAGTTTGGGATTTTTTTGTAACATTTTTCGTTTTTTACGTATAACAAACAAATCAAAATGTCAACTTGTCATTTGAGATAAATTGGCGTAGAGTTTGTATATAGTTTATAAAATTAAAAAGAAAAATTATGTTTGGATATTATATCATGATTGGAGCGATTGCTCTAGTAAGTTGGTTAGTAAGTAACAAATTGAAGAGCAAGTTTGCGTATTATTCAAAAGTTACATTACGAAACGGAATGAGTGGTGCCGAAATTGCAGAAAAAATGTTGCAAGACCATGGAATTACCGATGTAAGAGTAATTTCAACACCGGGTCAATTAACAGACCATTATAATCCTGCTGATAAAACAGTTAATTTGTCAGAAGCGGTTTATAATCAAAGAAATGCAGCGGCAGCGGCAGTGGCGGCTCACGAATGTGGTCACGCGGTGCAACATGCACATGCGTATCAATGGTTAACAATGCGTTCTAAAATGGTACCAGTAGTAAACATTTCGTCTAGTATGTCGCAATGGTTGATTATGGGTGGTTTGATTTTAGGTCTTGCTTCTAAATCAAGTATTGGTTTTTACGTAGCGGTTGCAGGTTTGATTTTAATGGCAATTGCAACTACTTTCAGTTTCGTTACGCTTCCAGTAGAATACGATGCGAGTAACAGAGCATTAGCTTGGTTAAAAAATAAAAACATGGTGAGCCAACAAGAATATGCAGGTGCGGAAGATTCATTAAAATGGGCAGCAAGAACTTATGTGGTTGCGGCTTTAGGAGCTTTAGCGTCTTTATTGTATTGGGCTTTCCAAATTTTAGGTTCGAGAGAGTAATTAATTAGATTATATATTTTAAAACCCAAATTCATTCAGAGTTTGGGTTTTTTGTTTGTTCTTGATTTTTGAATTTGAAATTTACAACTGAATTTGTCTTTCAATTTGCTGTTCTAAAGAAATATAGGTTTCCGTTCGTGAAACGCCATCAATGGGTTGGATTTTCTTGTTGAGCAATTGCATCAAATGCTCGTTATCTCGACAAATGATTTTGATTAAAATACTCCAATTCCCAGTCGTATAATGGCATTCCAAAACTTCGGGAATCTTCTTCAATTCTTTTACCACTTCTGGATTACTTGATGCTTTTTCTAAATATATTCCAATGAAAGCCATCGTGCTGTAACCCAAAACTTTCGTGTCTACAATAAATTTCGAACCCGAAATCACTCCAGCATGTTCTAATTTTCTTAGTCGTTGATGAATCGCAGCACCTGAAATCCCAATTTTATTGGCAATCTGTAAAATGGGTTTGCGAGCATCTTCCATTAAATCGCGAAGGATTTCTTTGTCGATTCCGTCGATTTCAATTTGTAAGTGATTTATCTTCATAGGGTGTGAATTTAAAAGTAAAAATACAAAATCAATTTCAAACTCAATAAAAAAATCCGAAACCAGTTACGATTTCGGATTTTGTAAATTATAAAATA
>NZ_JAIWOF010000008.1 GCF_020217025.1 Flavobacterium sp.
TTAGCTAATTCGTCAGCTGCTAAATGCGCTTCTTTAATAATTTTACCAAAAGAAACAATCGTTACATCTGTACCTTCTCTTTTGATATCAGCAACTCCTAATGGAATAGTGTATTCTCCTTCTGGCACTTCTCCTTTATCACCATACATTTGCTCTGATTCCATGAAAATAACTGGATCGTTATCACGAATAGCTGATTTCAATAAACCTTTAGCATCATAAACAGTTGATGGAACTACTACTTTTAAACCTGGAGTGTTAGCAAACCAGTTTTCAAAAGCTTGTGAGTGTGTTGCACCTAATTGACCTGCTGAAGCTGTTGGACCTCTAAATACCATTGGCATTGGAAATTGTCCAGCAGACATTTGACGCATTTTTGCTGCGTTGTTGATAATTTGGTCAATTCCTACTAATGAGAAGTTGAACGTCATGAATTCTACAATAGGACGATTCCCGTTCATAGCCGAACCTACAGCGATTCCTGCAAATCCTAACTCTGCAATTGGTGTATCAATTACACGTTTTGGTCCAAATTCATCTAGCATACCTTTTGAAGCTTTGTAAGCTCCATTGTATTCTGCTACTTCTTCACCCATTAAATATATTGATTCGTCGCGACGCATTTCTTCGCTCATCGCTTCACAAATAGCTTCTCTAAATTGTATCGTTCTCATGAAATTAATTTCTTTGAATTATGATTGGCAAAAGTAAGAAAAATAAAATTATTCCAATTCGTTATTAAAAAAAATGAATTTACTTTCTACTACAACCTTATAGTATTAAAAAAATGCATTTTAAGGTTGTTAAAAAAACATCATTTTAAACAATTCGTAAAAAAAAGCTAATTTATCTAAGAAAAACATATTTATTATGCGTGCATAGTTTTTATTTAGAAATTATTTTGTATTTTTGGGACTGAAAATATTCACTAACAAAATACATAAAAATGAAAATATTAGTTTGCATCAGTCACGTACCTGATACTACTTCAAAGATTAATTTTGTCAATGGTGACAGCGAATTTGACACGAATGGTGTTCAATTTGTAATTAATCCTAATGATGAATTTGGTTTAACAAGAGCCATTTGGTTTAAAGAGCAACAAGGAGCAAATGTTACAGTTGTAAACGTTGGTGGAGCTGACGCTGAAGCAACTCTAAGAAAAGCATTAGCTATTGGTGCAGACGAAGCAATTCGTATTAACGCAAACCCAACTGACGGAATGTTTGTTGCAAAACAATTAGCAGATGTAGTTAAAAATGGAGGTTACGATTTAGTAATCGCTGGAAAAGAATCATTAGACTACAACGGTGGAATGGTTCCTGGAATGATGGCTGCTATGTTAGGATACAATTTCGTAAACGCTTGTGTTGGTCTTGATGTAAATGGAAACGAAGCAAAAGTAACTAGAGAAATTGACGGTGGAAAAGAAACTATTTCTGCAGGTTTACCATTAATTATTGGTGGTCAAAAAGGTTTAGTAGAAGAAAAAGATTTACGTATTCCAAACATGAGAGGCATCATGATGGCAAGAACTAAAGCTTTAACTTTAGTAGAACCAACAGGAGATGCAACAGCAACTAAAGCCGTTAAATTTGAAAAACCAGCTGCAAAATCAGCAGTTAAATTAGTAAGTGCTGATAATTTAGATGAGTTAATCAGTTTGTTACACAACGAAGCGAAAGTTATCTAATTTCAAACCATTAAATTAAAGAATCATGTCAATATTAATATATGCTGAATCAGCAGAAGGAAAAATTAAAAAAGTAGCATTTGAATTAGCTTCTTACGCAAAAAAAGTTGCTGCTTCAATGGGAACAACAGTTACAGCTGTAACTATCAACAACTCTGACAACAGTGCCTTAGCTGCTTACGGAGTAGACAAAGTTTTAAACGTTTCTAACGACAAATTAAACAACTTTAGTGCTAAAGCTTACGCTGATGTAATTGCTCAAGCGGCTAAAAAAGAAGGAACTCAAATCGTTTTGGTTTCTTCATCTACAGACAGTTTATATTTAGCGCCACTTGTAGCGGTAGCTTTAGAAGCTGGTTATGCATCAAATGTGGTAGCTTTACCAGAAAGCACTTCGCCTTTCCAAGTGAAAAGAACTGCTTTCTCAAACAAAGCTTTCAATATTACTGAGATTTCAACTCCAGTAAAAGTTTTAGGAATTGCTAAAAACTCTTTCGGATTAGTAGAAAATGCTGCTACTATGACAGAAGAAAGTTTTGCGCCATCATTAAACGATGCTGATTTCGGAATCAAAGTTGAAAACGTAGAAAAAGTAACTGGAAAAGTAACTATCGCTGATGCTGAAATCGTAGTTTCTGCAGGTCGTGGAATGAAAGGTCCAGAAAACTGGGGAATGATTGAAGAATTAGCTTCTGTTTTAGGTGCTGCAACTGCTTGTTCTAAACCAGTTTCTGATATTGGATGGAGACCTCACAGCGAGCACGTAGGACAAACTGGAAAACCAGTAGCTTCTAATTTATACATTGCTGTTGGAATTTCTGGAGCAATTCAACATATTGCAGGTATTAACTCATCAAAAGTAAAAGTAGTAATCAACACAGATCCAGAAGCACCTTTCTTTAAAGTTGCTGATTACGGAGTTGTAGGTGATGCTTTCACTGTAGTGCCTCAATTAATTGAAAAATTAAAAGCATTTAAAGCAAGCAACTCGTAATAAAATAGTTGTTTAAAAAATATATTAAATTAAAATTAGAGTTATCTTTGTTTAGATAGCTCTTTTTTTTATTTTTGGAGCAAATGGCTAACCGTTTTTCTGTTAGCCATTTTCTGACTTTGTGATTGTATTTAAAATCCGAATCAGAGTATCAAAAAAATGATAATTAACAATTAAATGAGTTTAGTAAAATTAACTATAAAAGGTATTTCCTACAGCCAAACGCAAAACGGAGCTTATGCCTTAATCTTAAATGAAGTGGATGGCGAGCGAAAACTTCCAATTGTTATTGGTGCTTTTGAAGCCCAATCGATTGCTATTGCTTTAGAAAAAGAAATTAAACCGCCTCGCCCACTTACACACGATTTATTTAAAAACTTTGCCGACCGATTTGACATCGTAGTAAAACAAGTGATTATTCATAAATTAGTAGATGGTGTTTTCTATTCGAGTATTATTTGCGAAAGAGACAAAATCGAGGAAATTATTGATGCTCGTACTTCAGATGCGATTGCGTTAGCTTTGCGTTTTAACGCACCTATTTTTACTTACAAAAATATCTTGGACAAAGCCGGAATTTACCTAAGCATCAATCCAGCCGAAAATACCGAAAACCAAGAAAACGACGACATCCTTTCTACTCCAGAAACTTTTGGGCAAGAAGATGTAGTGGTTCCTGCGGATAGTTATTCGGGTTATTCGCTAAAAGAATTATACCAAAAATTAGACGAAGCTGTGCAAAACGAGGACTACGAAAAAGCAGCAAAAATCAGAGATGAAATCTCAAAAAAAGAATCTTAAAACTTTAATGAAACTAACATGAATGTAAAATTCAGATTAACGTTAATGAACTTTTTCCAGTTCTTCGTTTGGGGAGCTTGGCTTATTACAGTAGCAAACTATTGGTTTGGAACTAAAAATTGGGATGGAGCACAATTTGGAGCTATTTTCTCTACTATGGGAATCGCTTCGATTTTTATGCCAACAATTTGCGGAATCGTTGCCGACCGTTGGATAAACGCCGAAAAATTATACGGAGCACTTCACATTTTAGGAGGATTAACCTTAATGTATGTACCACAAGTTAGCAATCCTTCCGATTTCTTTTGGGTAATTTTAGTAGCCATGATTTTTTACATGCCAACCATTGCTCTTTCTAATTCCGTTGCTTATAACGCTTTGAAAAAAGGCGGTTTGGATGTGGTGAAAGATTTTCCACCTATTCGTGTTTGGGGAACTATTGGTTTCATTGTAGCGATGTGGATTACCAATTTAACTGGAAATAAAGCTTCTGAAAATCAATTTTACATTGCTGCAATTGCTGCGATTTTCTTGGGAATTTATGCCTTCACTTTACCAAAATGTGAACCTGAAGGAAAAACTGCAGAAAACAAATCGTTTATGGAACTCATAGGATTGAGTTCGTTTAAATTATTTGCCGATTATAAATTAGCGTTATTCTTTGTTTTCAGTATGTTCCTTGGAGCCGCTTTACAATTAACAAATGCTTATGGTGATGTGTTTTTAGATGATTTCAAACACAATCCAGTTTATGCTGATTCATTAGTGGTAAAATATTCGACTTTAATTATGTCGATTTCTCAAATTTCGGAAACTTTATTCATCTTAGCGATTCCGTTTTTCTTGAGACGTTTTGGAATCAAACAAGTAATGTTGTTTAGCATGATTGCTTGGGTATTACGTTTCGGTTTATTCGCTTACGGAAATCCAGGTGATGGATTATGGATGATTATTTTATCGTGTATCGTGTACGGAATGGCATTTGATTTCTTCAATATTTCAGGTTCATTATTCGTAGAAACCTCAACCGATTCTAAGATTCGTTCTTCGGCACAAGGTTTATTTATGATGATGACCAACGGATTTGGAGCGGTTTTAGGAAGTGTTGTAAGTGGACAAATCATTAGTTTATACTTTACTGATGCTGCTACAGGAGAAAAAGATTGGCACAACATCTGGTTAACCTTTGCAGCTTACGCGTTAGTAATTGCAATTGCATTTGCTGTTTTATTCAAACACAAACATAATCCAAAAGACGTTTCAACTATAAATCACTAAAAGTATGTTTGTAAATCATTTTTATGACTGCCCAAGTTGTAACACCAAAAACAAAGTTTCAATCGAGGAAGAAGATAGAGGGAAATTACAAATGAAAAAAGGCAATGAAATTGGCTATACTTGTAACTCATGTCATAAAAAAGAAAATATACACATCAATAAAATTTATGCCGAATCTTCAAAAATAATTTATTTAATAGCCATAATAATAAGTTGCGCATTAACAATTATATTTTGGAATCTTGGCTTTATAATTACATTATCATTCGGCTTACCAATGATGATTTATTTATACCAACAAAGTATCGCCAGAAACTTTAATAACTATAAGATTAGAAAATAAAATCTAATATAACAAGGTCAAAAAAATGCAACAATATCACGATTTAGTAAAACACGTATTAGCAAACGGCAACCAAAAAGGCGACCGTACCGGAACTGGAACCTTAAGTGTGTTTGGGTACCAAATGCGTTTTGATTTAAGCGAAGGTTTCCCAATGGTAACCACTAAGAAACTCCACTTAAAATCGATTATTTACGAATTGTTGTGGTTTTTAAAAGGCGATACGAATATCAAATATTTACAAGAAAACGGTGTAAAAATTTGGGACGAATGGGCGGATAAAAATGGCGATTTGGGTCCGGTTTATGGCCACCAATGGCGCAATTGGAACAGCGAAGAAATTGACCAAATTACCGAATTAATCGAAACGCTAAAAACCAATCCAAACAGTAGAAGAATGTTAGTTTCTGCTTGGAATCCCAGTGTTTTGCCGGATACTTCAGTTTCGTTTGCGGAAAATGTTGCCAATGGAAAAGCCGCTTTGCCTCCATGTCATGCGTTTTTTCAATTTTATGTGGCGGATGGAAAATTAAGTTGCCAGTTGTACCAACGCAGTGCTGATATTTTCTTAGGCGTTCCGTTTAATATTGCTTCTTATGCTTTGTTTACGATGATGATTGCACAAGTTTGCGATTTACAAGTAGGCGAATTCATCCACACCTTTGGTGATGCACACATTTACAACAACCATATGGAACAATTAGAATTACAATTGTCTCGCGAGTGCCGACCTTTACCAACGATGAAACTAAACCCAGAAATTAAAAATATTTTCGATTTCAAATTTGAAGATTTCACGTTAGAAGGCTATGACCCACATCCGCATATTAAGGGAGTTGTGGCGGTTTAGGAATTAACAACAGACTGATTAATACAAAATCAAAAAAATTAAGATGTATATGAATGTTTTATAATAATTACATAAATCGTCTCTAATTTTATTTGAAATTAAACTTCTATTTAAAAATAAAAATTCTTGACTTATAGTGAGCACATTGAAGAGATTAGAAAACGAACTAATGTTGCATTAGTAAAAGAAGTAGATTTTGAATTCGATTTTACAAATCCTGAATTTGCAAAGAACGTATTGAATATTTGCATTGAGGAAGCAAATATTGTACGTGAAAAATTCAAAATTAATCTTTGTTTTGGGATCAGATTTTATGACAAAATAAATGCTAGTGCAAGTATTGAAAATGGAAATACAATTTTAATTAATCATAAATTAATCAATGAATTAGAAAATGTAATTAATAAAAATATCAAATTATATTTTCAAGACCAATTTACAAAAATTTCAAATATTCCCCTCAACGAAGATGACCTCTTCCAAATGTATACTAAGCTATGTACCACATACCTTTTTTATCATGAGTTAGCACATATATTTCAATTAAATAAAGCTAAAAATCCTTCTCAATTTTCATTTACAGAACAATATGAATATAATTCTGTGTTTAATATTAAAAATCATATATATGAATTAGACGCAGATTTATTTGGAATAACCTTTAGTACTGCTTTCTTTTTAGGCTATCCATTCCAAACTAAATATCTCAATAACCCAGTAATTCAATTTCATTTACTAACATTATACATTGGCATAATTGGTAGTTTATTTATTACGTTTTCAAACAAAAAGCATAAAGAAATTTACTTCAAAGAAAATTCCCATCCTCACCAAATAATTAGAATTTACTCATGTATTGAACAAATAATGTTTACTTTCTCTAACTATGTGAAATACTCATCTGATTTGGGACCTAAATCCCCATATTCTAAAACAATTATTTTAAAAGCCTATTCATTATTAGATTTTCAACATAATATAACGTCATTAAATTATTCAGAAATAGCAGAAAAGAATATCAGGGAAATTGATGCTTACACTGAAGAAATTGAAATACTAAATAACAATTATCACGAATTAACTAGACATAATGGTAGAGAAATATACAACATTTTATCGAAACTTTAAAGTTAAAATTAGTGAACAAAACTTGAAATCGGGAAATATTTAACAAATCATTTTATTGTAAAGCAATCTTCAAAAAATAAAAATTTAAAATCTTTTAAAGCATTTTTGATTAAGGTTCTATTTTAGTTGTAGAACAATTTTAAATAATTCCCCACAAAATACTACCTTAGCGTTTTCATTCGTTTCCTAAACCTTGCATTATGAAAACATTGGTACAGAAAAAAAACTTTGTCACACGAGAATTGCGTATTTCGGATGCTAAATTGTTCTGTAAAGTTTCTAAGTTTGGCAATACGAATGAAATTGATATTCCGTTTGAAAATATTGATGGCGAGAAAGTTTCGCTTAAATCTTCGAATAATGTGTTGCTCTTGGTTTCTATGGGCCTAAATCTATTGAGTATTATCAACATATTTTTAGACTTTAGTAAATGGATTTCGCTTCTTGGCTTTGTTATTGCTACGATTTTATTTGTAATTTACTGGTTAAGTATTGGCGATTTTTGGCAAGTAAAACTTATGGATGGTAACAGCATTTTAGTCGTAAAAGACGTTCCCGATGCTAAAACCGTAGATCATTTTATCAATGAAATAATCAAAGCGCGAAACAACTATTTAAGAGAAAACTTTGCCAGTATTGATGAAAATTTAGACTACGAAAGTCAATTGAATAATTTCAAATGGTTAAAAGCCATCAAAGCCATAACCAAAGAAGAATTTGAAGCCAAACACGAAGAACTAAAAAAAATCTATTTCCACTCCGATTTGAATATTGGATTTAATAAATAATACTAGAGAAGCGGTTGTATTAAGCTCTAAAACCAAGTTTTAGCACAATCACAATCAGAAAAACTTTGATAAATTCTTTTCAATCTTAGATTATAATAAAAAATGATTACAATTATAGCAGCCGCATCTGAAAACAATGCTTTAGGAAAAGACAATCAATTGGTTTGGCATTTGCCAGATGATTTTAAGCGTTTCAAAACCACTACATCAGGACATTACATTGTGATGGGAAGAAAGACTTTTGAAAGTTTTCCAAAACCATTACCCAATAGAACGCATATAATCATCACGCGCCAAAAAGAGTATGAAGCTCCAGAAGGTTGTTTCGTTGCGAGTAGTTTACAAAAAGCCATTGATTTATGCCCGAAAAATGAAGAAGTTTTCATCATTGGCGGAGGGGAAATTTACAATCAGTCTATAGAAATAGCAGATAAAATCGATTTAACTCGCGTGCATACTACGATTGAAGCCGATACTTTTTTCCCTGAAATCGATGCGGATAAATGGGAATTGGTTTTCGAAGAATTTCATTCTAAAGACGAAAAACACGATTATGATTTTACTTTTTTAACGTACGTTAGAAAATAGTTTTTTTGGAACGCAGATGACACTGATTTGACGGATTTTCACAGATTTTTTAAATTTCTTAAATCCGTGTTCCTAAAAAAATTAAAATTATTTCCTTGATATTGATTTTTGAAGTTGCTATTGAAATTGAATTTTGCAATTGTATTTGATTTTTTATCAGTACTTTTGTTGTCCAAAATTAAGAAAATGTCAAAAAATATAACGCCATACAAAGATTCAGAATTAGGTAAAAAAGAACAAGTTGCTCAAATGTTTGACAACATTTCTGGCAACTATGATGGTCTTAATAAAGTAATTTCTTTTGGCACCGATGCAAAGTGGAAGCAAAAAATATTGAAAATGGTAGCAGCAAAACAGCCAAAAACTATTTTAGATATTGCCACTGGAACAGGTGATTTAGCAATTTTATTTGCTACTACTTCGGCTACTGAAATTATTGGTTTGGATATTTCGCAAGGCATGCTTGACATTGGAAAGAAAAAAATTGCAGCGCAACATCTGGATTCTAAAATCCAAATGGTTTTAGGTGATGGTGAAAACATTCCGTACCCTGATAATTATTTTGATGCCATTACTGTAGCGTATGGTGTGCGTAATTTTGAAAATTTAGAAAAAGGTTTAACAGACATTTTAAGAACGTTAAAACCAGGTGGCCAGTTGATTATTTTAGAAACTTCGGTTCCTACGCAATTTCCGTTTAAACAAGGATATTACGTTTACACCAATTTCATCATGCCAACTATTGGTAAATTATTTTCAAAAGATAAAAAAGCGTACCAATATTTGTCTACTTCGGCACAAAATTTCCCATTTGGAGAAGCCTTAAACAATATTTTGAGAAAAATTGGGTTTATAGAGGTGAAGCATCTACCTCAAACCTTTGGAGTAGCGACTATTTATCAAGCATCTAAAAAATAACATGAAGAAGTTACTGTTTTTATTACTTTTTTCGCCCATCCTTTTGGCTCAAGAAGGCATGTTTAGTAAAGACCCAATTATCAATAAAGAAAATTGGAACAAACAGCGTATTCATTGGGGATATTATTTAGGATTTAATAGTTTAGATTTTAAATTTGATTATTTATCGGTTACCCAAGATATTGAAGTTAAATCTACTACGGGTTTTAACGTAGGTTTGATAGGCAATCTAAGATTAATGGAATTTTTAGATTTTCGCTTTGAACCTGGTTTATATATTACACAAAGAAATCTTATTTATCCAAATATTACCGATCCTGTAGACCGATTACGAGAGGTAAAATCAACTTATATTTTCTTTCCATTTTTGTTGAAATATTCTGCCTTACGTACTGGAAATGTACGTCCGTATCTTGTAGGTGGTGTATCTACAGCCTTAAATTTAGGGAGTAATGCCAAAGCTCCAGATGACAATTATAACGATAGATTCCGAATGACAAAATGGACCAATTTCTACGAAGTAGGGTTTGGTATTGATTTATATTTAGAATATTTCGTGTTTTCACCTTCTATACGAGGTGTTTTCAGTATGAATGATGAATTAATTCGCGACAACACT
>NZ_JAIWOF010000066.1 GCF_020217025.1 Flavobacterium sp.
GTGTTTAATTTTTTACATTCAACGGATTATAACCTAAATAAGGAACTTCAATTTCTTTGAAAATTACACCATAATCTTCTAATTCTTTTAAAATAGGATTGTACACTTCTTTAGTAATTGGCAATTGAACACCAGGAGTTGTAATTTCCTTATTTAAAATTTTCAATGTAGCAATGGCAACTGGAAGTCCAACGGTTTTTGCCATAGCTGTGTAGGTTTGGTCATCACCAATACAAACCATGGTAGCATCAATTTGTTTTTTCTCACCGTTCAATTCGTAGCCAAATTTGTGATACATCACAATCATGTCTTTGTCATTTGGTTCTAAAGCCCATTTTTCAGCTAATATTTTTTCTAAAATTTGAGCTGGAGTCGCTTTTACTAATCCTACTTTTTTGTTTGGATTGAATAAATCGATTTCTACTAATTTATCCCAAATTATATCGTCTTGATCAATTTTTTGAATGGCGCGAAGTTTAATTTCCACAGTATCGGTTGGATGATAAGGTAAAAATGAATTTGTAAATTCACGATAGGTCATTTCTTCCGAATTGTCGATCGTGTACGAATCATCGGTCATGCCTAATTGTACTAAAATATCCCAAGCTCTTGAATAACCTACTCTTCTGATGGTTCCTCGGTAACAAGTTAAAGCGTCATCTAAACCGTAAACGCTTCTGTATTTTAGAGAATCACGATTTGCGTATGCTTCAAATCTTCCGTAACCTTCTACTTCTAAAAATTCCGTTCTTCTAAATAATTTCGAGTACGGAATGTATTTGTAATTTCCTTCTTGAATAAACTTTGCAGCACCACCTTGTCCAGCTAAAACTACATTTCTAGGATTCCAAGTAAATTTGTAATTCCACAAATTAGTATCACTTTCAGGAGCAACTAATCCTCCGCAGAACGATTCAAATAAAATGATTTCTCCGCCTTTTTCACGAATTTCATTTAATACTTTCATCGCACTCATGTGGTCAATTCCTGGGTCAAGCCCAATTTCGTTCATGAAAACCAAGCCATTTTCTTTAGCAGCAGCGTCTAATTCTTGCATAGCTGGGCTAATATAAGATGCGGTTACCATGTGTTTTTTGTAGGTAATACAGTCTTTAGCCACTTCTAAATGCAAATGCGCTGGCAACATTGAAACAACCACATCTGCTTTTTGAATTTCTTCTTTTCGTTGTGCTTCATTAAAAATATCAAAAGCAATTGCTCGTGCATTTTTATGATTGTTGGTTTTTTGTTTAGCCAATTCTTCAGACAAATCGCCAATAATAACATGAAGATTTTGTGCTTCTGAATGGTCTAAAAGGTATTTTATAAGGGATGAAGCAGAACGACCCGCTCCAATGACTAAAATATGTCTCATTTTGTAAAATCTGAAAATATCACACGAAGATAGTAAAATGTTATATTTATAAAAACAAATTCTTCATTTATGTCATAATTTAACATAAAAACTTTTGCTATCTTTGGTCTCAAATTTTATAAAATGGATAAGAAAATACTGTTGGTTGCGGCTGTTTTAGGAGTAACGGCAATAATTTTAGGTGCATTTGGTGCTCACGCATTAAAAAAAGTACTTTCGGTGGAGCAATTGGCAACATTTGAGGTAGGAGTGCGTTATCAAATGTATCATGCGTTGTTTCTTTTGTTTATAGGAACTTTTGCTTTTTTAGGAGAAAAAGAACGCGCCATTATTTTTTATTTAACGATTACAGGGGTTTTGTTTTTTTCAGGCTCTATTTATTTTTTGGCGACAAATACAATTACAAATTTAAAGACGAAATTTTTAGGACCGATTACACCAATAGGCGGACTGTTCTTGGTTTCGGCTTGGGGCTACTTTTTTTACGCTGTTTTATCTAAAAAACACTAAATTAAAACGCTATCTCAAATTTAATTTATAATTTTGCACTTTATTTTAAACACAACCTAACCAAATTTTATGGATACGAATGCTCAAACTACGAAATCGATTTCGTTAGAAAAGTACGGAATCGTTAATGTATCAGAAATCATATACAATCCTTCATACGATTATTTATATAATGAAGAATTAAACCCAGCTTTAGAAGGTTTTGAAAGAGGCCAGTTGTCAGAACTTGGCGCTGTAAACGTAATGACTGGTGAATTCACAGGTCGTTCTCCTAAAGATAAATACATTGTTAAAGATAGCGTTACAGAAAACACGATTTGGTGGAATTCTGATAAAGCAGCTAACGATAACAAACCAATTTCTCAAGATACTTGGAATGCTTTAAAAGAAACTACTGTAAAGCAATTATCTAATAAAAAATTATACGTTGTTGACGCTTTTTGTGGCGCAAACGAAAACACAAGATTGAAAGTTCGTTTCATTATGGAAGTAGCATGGCAAGCACACTTTGTGAAAAACATGTTCATCCGTCCAACAGATGCTGAATTAGAAAACTTTGGTGAGCCAGATTTCGTAGTAATGAACGGTTCAAAAACAAGTTTTAAAGATTACGCAGCTTACGGATTAAATTCGGAAGTATATGTAGCATTCAACTTAACTGAGAAAATCCAATTAATTGGAGGAACTTGGTATGGTGGTGAAATGAAAAAAGGATTGTTCTCAATGATGAACTATTACTTGCCATTACAAGGAATCGCTTCTATGCACTGTTCGGCTAACAAAGGAAAAGATGGCGATGTTGCTGTTTTCTTCGGATTATCTGGAACAGGAAAAACTACATTATCAACAGATCCAAAACGTGAATTAATCGGAGACGACGAACACGGATGGGATAATGACGGTGTTTTCAACTTTGAAGGTGGATGTTATGCAAAAACTATCGATTTAAGTAAAGAAAATGAACCAGACATCTTTGGTGCTATCAAAAGAGATGCGTTATTAGAAAACGTAACGGTTGATGCTAACGGAAAAATTGATTTCAAAGATGGTTCAGTTACACAAAATACACGTGTTTCTTACCCAATTAATCATATTGAAAACATTGTAAGACCCGTTTCTAAAGCAGGTCATGCTACTAAAGTTATTTTCTTAACTGCAGATGCATTCGGAGTAATGCCTCCAGTTTCTAAATTAACTCCAGAGCAAACTAAATATTACTTCTTATCAGGATTTACAGCTAAATTAGCAGGAACTGAAAGAGGAGTAACACAACCAGAACCTACGTTCTCAGCTTGTTTCGGAAAAGCATTCTTATCATTACACCCAACAAAATACGGTGAAGAATTAGTGAAGAAAATGGAGCAACACAACGCTACAGCTTACATGGTAAACACAGGTTGGAACGGAACAGGAAAACGTATTTCTATTAAAGATACGCGTGCAATTATCGATGCTATTTTAGATGGTTCTATCGAAAATGCGGAAACTAAAACAGTTCCAGTATTTAATTTTGTAGTTCCTACCGCTTTACCAAATGTAGATACTAACATTTTAGATCCAAGAAATACCTATGCTGATGCAGCTGAATGGAATGCAAAAGCTGAAGACTTGGCTTCAAGATTTATCAAAAACTTTGTTCAATATACAGACAACGAAGAAGGAAAATCATTAGTAGCAGCTGGTCCTCAATTGTAATCTAAAGAAATTTATATAGTAAAAAGTCCCGAAAATTTCGGGACTTTTTTTGTTGGTATTAATCAAACAAAAAACCCAAACTCTTTCGAATTTGGGTTCTGTATATTTTTGTTTGTTTTTATTTTCCTTTGTTAGCTTCAGCTACATATTTTTCTAAAGCTCCTGTCATCGATGGTGTTCCAGGACTTGGAGCCATGATATCAACACGTAAACCGTGTTCTAAAGCTTCTTTTTTTGTAGTTTCTCCAAAAACAGCAATTCTAGTGTTGTTTTGTTGGAAATCAGGGAAGTTTTTAAATAACGATTTAATTCCTGTTGGACTAAAGAACGCTAAAATGTCGTAATAAACATCTTTCAAGTCTGATAAATCACTCATTACAGTTCTGTAGAAAATACCTTGTTTCCATTCTACTTTTAAACCGTCTAATGTTTGTGGAACATCGGCATTTAATTGGTCGGTATTTGGTAATAAGAATTTTTCGTCTTTATATTTCTTAATTAGCGGAGCTAAATCAGCGAAGTCTTTTTGACCTACATAAATTTTTCTCTTTCTGTATACTACATAACGTTGTAAGTAAAAAGCAACCGCTTCAGATTGGCAAAAGTATTTTAAATCTTCTGGCACTTTGTAACGCATTTCTTCAGCCACTCTAAAAAAGTGATCTACAGCATTTCTACTTGTTAATATGATGGCAGTATAATTATTTAAGTCGATTTTTTGAGCGCGAACTTCTTTAGCCGGAACACCTTCTACATGGATGAAAGGTCGAAAATCAACCTTTACTTTCAGTTTATTTTGAAGCTCAAAATACGGAGAATTTTCTACTTTAGGCTCTGGTTGTGAAACTAATATTGTTTTCACTTTCAAATTTGACATATTTCTCTCTAATTTTTTGTAAACCAATTATAAATAAAATAGTAAGGTGCTATTTCAAGGGTGCAAAGATATAAAATAAAATAAAATATTTTACGTAATAGTAAATTTTGATACAATTTCAATGCAACCAAGTAAGTAGTGATGTTTATAGTGATTAGGGTAATCAATAATGTCCAAAAAAACCAATCCGAATTAAACGAATTGTAGAATAAAATGATATTAACGGGTAATAAAATGAATCCAAAATAAGCTCTGTAATTTACTTTTAATAAGTTGAATTGCTCGTTAAATTCTTCTATTTTAAATGCTGTTGCAATAATTTTTTCAATTAAGAATTTAGAAAGAATAAAAACACTCAAAAAAGTGAAAATTTGGATGTAAACAATCAAATCGGTTTTTTCCGCTCTATGAAATTGATTTAAAACCAATAGCGTAAAAAATGAAAATGAAATTAACTGTAAAAAAAACATCGAAATGGTAAAACCACTCATCAAGTTACTACTATCGCGATAAATCTTGGTGTATTTATCGGAATAAGCTAATCGAACAAATTCGTTAAATCGAACAGAAGATATGGTTTTGTTAATGGCAATTATAGCCACGCAGATAATAAACAAGATGGTTGCCCAATCTTTGCTTTCGATGATTCTGTCGTGTAATTGAATTGCTAACATAATTGGCGCAAAATTACAAAAAATAGTATCACTTTCATTATTATAAAATTATTAAGAATTGTCAGCTAGAAATACCTTATTTTTGCAGTTGAAATACAAGATTTTTTATGGCTCAGGGTATTGTTGTAATTCCAACTTTTAACGAAATTGAAAATATTGAAGCAATTGTAAAGGCAGTTTTGTCTTTACCTACTTCTTTTCATGTTTTAATTGTAGATGACAATTCGCCTGATGGTACACCGGCAAAAGTGAAAGAAATGCAAGAAGAATTTCCAACACGATTGCATCTAAAAGTGCGTATGAAAAAATCGGGTTTAGGTACGGCTTATGTGGCGGGGTTTAAATGGGCGCTTTCTCATGGATATGATTATATTTTTGAAATGGATGCCGATTTTTCTCACAATCCAAATGATTTAGAAAAGTTGTTAGCTGCTTGTGAAAATGGTGCGGATGTTGCCATTGGTTCCCGATATTCTAACGGAGTTAATGTGGTAAATTGGCCTTTGAGTCGTGTTTTGCTATCTTATTTTGCTTCCGTTTACGTTCGAATGATAACAGGTATGAAAATAGCAGATGCTACTGCAGGATTCAAATGTTACAGAAGACAAGTATTAGAAGCGATCAATTTGGATAAAATAAAATTTGTGGGTTATGCGTTTCAGATTGAAATGAAATATCGCGCTTTCGTAAAGAATTTTAAAATTGTTGAAGTGCCTATCATTTTTACCGATAGAACAAAAGGACAATCAAAAATGAGTGGAGGAATTATACGCGAAGCCGTAGTTGGAGTAATAATGTTGAGGTTAAGAAAAATATTTAATAGATTATAATGAGTACAGTTTTAATTCGAAATGCCAAAATTGTTAATGAAGGAGCTATTTTTGAAGGTGATATTTTAATTGAGAATGAATTCATTAAAGAGATTGCCGAAAAAATAAGCCCAAAATCGTCGGATTGCGTTATTATTGATGCGGAAGGAAGTTATGTAATGCCTGGAGCAATTGACGATCAGGTACATTTTAGAGAGCCAGGACTTACACACAAAGGAAATATCGAAACAGAAAGTAGAGCAGCTGTTGCAGGCGGAATTACTTCTTTTATTGAGCAGCCAAATACAATTCCAAATGCTGTTACTCAAGAACTTTTAGAAGATAAATATCAAATTGCTTCTCAAAAATCGTATGCGAATTATTCGTTTATGATGGGAGGAACCAACGATAACTTAGACGAAGTTTTAAAAACAAATCCAAGAAATGTTGCAGGAATCAAATTATTTTTAGGTTCTTCAACAGGAAATATGTTGGTAGATAATCCAGAAGTTTTAGAAAAGATTTTCTCTTCAACAAAAATGCTAATTGCGGTTCATTGTGAAGATGAAGCAACTATAAAAGCTAATACTGAAAAATACAGAGAAGAGTTTGGAGATGATATTCCAATGAAATACCATCACTTAATTAGAAGTGCGGAAGCTTGTTATTTGTCTTCTTCTAAAGCGATTGAATTAGCAAAAAAAACAGGTGCTCGTTTGCATGTCTTTCACTTGTCAACAGCAAAAGAAATGGAATTATTTACCAATAAAATTCCATTAGAACAAAAACAAATTACAGCAGAAGTATGCATTCATCATTTATGGTTTACGGATGCTGATTATGATGCAAAAGGTTCCTTAATCAAATGGAATCCAGCTGTAAAAACACAAGCTGATAAAGATGCGCTATGGAAAGCGTTATTAGATGATAGAATTGATGTAATTGCAACCGATCACGCTCCACATACATTAGAAGAAAAAATTAATCCCTATATGACTTGTCCTTCTGGTGGGCCATTAGTTCAACACGCGGTTGTGGCTATGTTTGAAGCGCATCATCAAGGAAAAATTTCGATAGAAAAGATTGTAGAGAAAATGTGTCACAATCCGGCAAAAATTTTCAAAATCGAAAAGCGAGGTTTTATTAAGGAAGGATATTATGCTGATATTGCCATTGTAAATGCTTATTTGCCTTGGAATGTAAAAAAAGAAAATATTTTATATAAATGTGGTTGGTCGCCTTTTGAAGGATATAACTTCAAATCGAGAGTAACGCATACTTTTGTTAATGGTAAATTAGTTTATCATAATGGTAAAGTAAAAGATGTAAAAGTAGGCCAACGATTATTATTTGAAAGAGAAGTGTAATGAAGCAAATACTGTTTTTATTCGTAAGTTTATTGGTGCTTTCTTGTTCCAAGAATCCAGTCCCTAAACCAGATAATTTATTGGACGAGGAAGTGATGGTTGATATTCTATTTGATGTGGCTGTTTTAAATGCGGCGCAAAATGTGAAACCATCAGTATTAAGAGAGCATAATATAGAAACACAAACATTTATATTTAATAAATATAAAATTGATAGTATTACCTATCATCAAAACCAACGTTATTATGCTTCTAAAGTAGACAAATATAGAAGAATGCATAAGAAAGTATTGGAAAGATTAGAGCAAGTTAAATCACAAACAAATGATACTTTTGGAAATAAGGAAAAAAAGTAATTTGTTAACTAACGTTGTTTATTGTTAATATATGCTGTTTTTTTTAAAAATTGTAACGATAGTGTGTTTGCAATTTTAGTATTGTCATATTGATATACTGAATGTGATGATTTGGCTGTTGTTTTATTCAGTTTAGGTCTACTATTTGTAAGTTTTGAAATTAACCAATTTGCTCTCCAGCTAATTTCAGTTAATAAAGGAGAGGCATAAATACTTGGTTTTTTTACTTTAAAAACCGTAGCAATATAAGTTAGTAGGTTTTTAAAATCTATATTTTCCCCAACTAAAATATATCGTTCCCCTGTTATATTGCTTTTCATTAATTGTACCATACATTTCACAACATCTTCAACTGATATAATTCCAATGTTACCTTTGGTATAAAACGATAATCCATTTTTAACGGATTGAATTATCACATCGCTTCCTTTTTTCGGAAAGCCGTAACCAAAAATAACTCCTGGATTTACAATTACGACTTCTAAGCCTTCTTGATGTCCACGCCAAACTTCCATTTCAGCACCATATTTTGTAATCGCGTAATCACTGTGTAATTCTTCTGGATTCCATTCGGTCTCTTCTGTAATGATGGTTTCGTGTTCTTTTGGATTTCCTAAAGCGGCAATAGAACTTACATGACAAAGTTTTTTTATACCAAAATCAATACAGCAATTTACTACGTTCGCAGTTCCTTCGATGTTGATTTTTCTGAGTTCATCTTCGTCATTTGGGTCAAACGAAATCAAAGCAGCACAATGGTATACATGAGTGACATTTTCAAAAGCAATCTCTAACGAAGGAATATCCGTAATATCGCCTTTTACCCAATTGATTTTATCAAAAAGAGCCGTTTGATTATAAAAAGCAAAAACATTTTTCACTTTTTCAATTTGTTTTTTGGAACGGAATAGCGCTTTGACTTCCTCATTTTCTTGAAGAAGTTGCACTAATAAATGCGAACCTACTAAGCCTGTTGCTCCTGTTACTAAAATCATGTTGTAAAAATAGCAATTCTTTTAAAAACGGACTAACTTTTAAACCTTCAAACTTTTAAACTTTTAAACTAAAAACTATCTTTGCTCAAATTATTTAAGAATCATGAAAAATTTTATTGAAGAAGTGACTTGGAGAGGAATGCTCCACGACGTAATGCCAGGCACAGAAGAACATTTGATGGAGCAGATGCGTGTGGCGTATGTGGGTATTGATCCAACCGCCGATTCATTGCATATAGGACATTTAGTTGGAGTGATGTTGTTGAGACATTTCCAATTGAGTGGTCATAAACCATTAGCGCTTGTAGGTGGAGCAACCGGAATGATTGGTGATCCATCTGGGAAATCTAATGAAAGAAATTTATTAGACGAAGCTACTTTACGTCACAATCAAGAAGCGATTAAAGGACAATTGGCTCGCTTTTTAGATTTTACTTCTGCGGAACCTAATGCTGCGGAGTTAGTAAACAACTACGATTGGATGAAAGAATTTTCATTCTTAGATTTCATTCGCGATGTGGGAAAACACATTACAGTGAACTACATGATGGCGAAAGATTCGGTTAAAAAACGTTTGACTGGAGAAACTTCAGAAGGAATGTCATTTACTGAATTTACATACCAATTAGTGCAAGGTTACGATTTCTTACATTTATATCGTGCAAAAAAATGTACGTTGCAAATGGGTGGAAGTGATCAATGGGGGAATATTACCACAGGAACAGAATTAGTTCGTAGAATTGAATCAGGTAAAGCGTATGCCTTAACTTGTCCATTAATTACAAAAGCGGATGGAACAAAATTCGGAAAATCGGAAGGTGGAAATATTTGGTTAGATGCGGAAAGAACTTCGCCATATAAATTTTACCAATACTGGTTAAATACTTCAGATGTTGATGCTGAAAAATACATTAAAATTTTCACGTTCTTAGACAAAGAAACGATTGAAAAATTAATTGCAGCACATAACGAAGCGCCTCATTTACGAGCGTTGCAAAAACGATTAGCAGAAGAAATTACTGTAATGGTTCATTCGCAAGCTGATTTAGAAAATGCAATAGCAGCTTCAAATGCGTTCTTTAGTCCGTCTATGGATGAGTTGAAAAAGTTAGATGAGAAAACGTTTTTAGAAGTGTTTGATGGTGTTCCTCAAGCTGAAATTTCTATGGAAGATTTGAATGCAGGTTTGGATATGATTGCAGCTTTAGCAGCAAAAACCAACTTCTTAGCTTCTAATAGTGATGCGCGAAGAGAATTGAAGCAAAATTCAATTTCTTTGAATAAAGAAAAAGTAGGTGAAGATAAAATCATTACAAAAGAGGATTTAATCAACAATCAATTC
>NZ_JAIWOF010000067.1 GCF_020217025.1 Flavobacterium sp.
TTGTTGTTGCAAAAAGGAAAGAAAAATTATTATGTGATTAAGGTTAAATAACCATAAGGTTACAACCACGAATATCTGAATTATCAAAACGTCCCAACACTTCGAAAGAATGGTTGGGATATTTTTTTCCCAAATCTTGCGTAGCAATAAACGAACAGGAATTGATATTGGCTAAATCAATTACATTGATTCCGCCTGTTTTTCCTTCAGCAACATAAGTCAAAGCATCTTCAGTATCACGAATTAGAATTTGCATCCATTGAGGACATTCGAAAATACCATCGCCTAAAGAATAAGCTTGTGAAAGTAATTCCGTCATACCATATTCGGAATGAATTTTTGAAACGCCAAATCCGTTACATAAAATTGTATGGAGTTCTTCGCGAATCATTTCTTTTCGTTTGCCTTTCATGCCACCGGTTTCCATGATAATAGTGTTTTTTAATTGGAATTTTTGTTTCTCAATTAAATCCAACAAAGCATATGTAACGCCAATTAAAATCACGTTTTGACCTGAATTGTCTAACTCGATTAGTTTCGAAATCAATTCATCATAATTATTCAAATAAAACCCAGAATCTTCATGATTACTGCTTTGAATTAAATCTTCTACCATGTAAATTAACGATGAACCTTCGCGTTCTAAATAGGATGGAAGTAAGGCTAAAACGCAATAATCTTTAATATTACCATAGAATTCTGAAAAACCTAAGCGATAACTCATTTCATACCAACTTACATCGGTAACTAAATGTTTGCTTGTTTGCATTCCTGTGGTGCCACTACTAGTAAATGTTTGTTGAACAGGTTCGGATGAACTTAAAACATCATGGCTTTTAAAAAACTGAATGGGAAGAAAAGGAATTTCGGTTAAGGATTTCACATTAGTTTTGTCTTTCTTTAAGAAGTTGCAAAATTGTTGGTACACAAAATTGTTATCGTACTGATGACGAAATACTTTTAAAGTAATTTTTTCAAATTCTTTTTTTGAGCTAATTTGGAAAATGTCTTCTTGTGAAATCATGGTGCAAAAATAGGAAACAAATTTATCATAACTAAAAAAGCACCAACTTTCGTTGATGCTTTTCAATATGTTTTAAAAACTAATTATTGAATAACTAATTTTCTTGTAGCAGTTTTACCTTCTTCCGTAATTTTAACCATATATACACCTGAAGCTAGGTTGCTTACGTCAACTGAAGTGTTGTTAACTTTAGTTGATAAAACTTCTTTGCCTAAGACATTGTAGATTTTTACATTCATTTCAGCATTAGCAGTTGAAGTAATAAATAATGTATTTCCTTTTAATGGGTTTGGATACATTGTTAAACCTTTAATGCCATCAAATGAATTTGATGATAATGTTGTTACATTACCAGAAATTATAACGTCGTCAATACTAAAATTTCCTCCAGCTTGTTCAGCGTTAAATCCATAAAATCTAAAAGTAACAGGGGTTGTTAGACTTGTAAAACTTGGTCCACTAAGAGTAATGGTACTTCCATTTTGGCCACCTGTTGCATCTGCGTTGTAAAAGAATATATCTCCTGCAACAACTTCTAAAGCTGTATTTGCTGGGTTGATTGATGCCGTTAAGTTTGATGCATAACTATCAGCACTTGATCTTACAGCATAATTTCTTACGCCAGTTCCAGATCTTTGAACTCTAAATGTAATTCCTGTTAAATTATAAGTTGTACCTGGATTTGGTGTAACAGTAACTTGATAGTAAATAGTTGGATCTAGCGCACCTGTATAGTTTGTGTAAGTGTTATCTCCATTAGCTGCGCCAAGAGGTTGATTTGCGAAAGCAAATCTCCCAGCTCCTGCAGAATTAGTAGGAGGAGTTGTTGTGTTAACAGCATTAAAGCTTCCAAGTGTCAACCCTGAAACAACTGGAACAGTTGTTGGATCAGTAGCTCCAGTTGTTGTAGTTACTGAAGCGAAATCATAAGTTGCTGTAAAAGGACCTTGTCCGAAAGACAAACAGCTAATTGTTATTAAAAATAAAGTGTAAAGTTTTTTCATGTTTATGTGAATTAAAATTGAATACAAAGATAAAAACAAATTAAATTTCTTACTAATAAATAGATGTTAAGTTTAAATTAATTTTATTTTCAAAAAAAATATAACTAATTGATAATTAACTTTCTTGTTGCGGTAGCTTCACCTTCTTTAATTTTGATGATGTAAACTCCAGCAGCTAAATTGCTTACATTAACTTCTTTGGTAGTGATAATTGTTTCTAGTACTTTTTTTCCAAGTACATTAAAAATTTCCACTTTCTTGTCTAAAGACGATTTAGTCGTAATGTAAATTTTTCCAGAGTTTACGGGATTTGGGTAAATGGCTAAGCCCTCAATTGTAGGTTCTTGAGTTTTAGTCGCAACAGTAAATTTGTTCTCTTGTGCCATAAGACTGACAGAAAACAAAAACATAAAAATAAAAATATAGAAGTATTTTTTTTTCATTGCAACTAAAATTGAGTGTAAAGATAGCTATTTTTTAAAAGCAAATACAATGCCAAACAAAAAATCCCTCATTTAAGAGGGATTTTATGAATAATTTTAGTCTTGATTATAAACCTGTTGTCCAGCCAGTTGCCCAAGTTGGTGTTGCCCCACTATTTCCAGCACCCGTGTTTGTTCCTACAGTTAAATAAGTTGTATTTGTACCCGCATATTCTGATTGTGTAGTAATTGTTGCTCCAAAATAGATAGGATTGAAAGTAACAAAACCATTATCAACGTTTGTGTTAGAACTTGGGTCTTCAACCGCCGATTTAATTTTTAAACCTTTAGTAAATCCATCAATGTAGATGTTTTGACAATTCCATTTTCCAGTACCTTCTTTTAAAAACATTCCGTGCTCAGAACCTGCTAAATTTCCTTTTAAGATTGTAAAGTTTTTTAAAGTAGCATTAGTTGTTGGCGTTGCAGCTCCATTGTCTCCATTGTTTGAACCTTCAACTCCTGCTTTAGCTACATCTTTGATGAACACATAGTCAATTGTTCCTGAGAAACCATCTGCAAAGTCAACGGCATCATCTTCACTATGTAAAGCAATTAAATATTTTGGATTAACAGCTCCACCAAAAAATTCAATTCCGTCATCGCCACTTTTATAAGCTTGCACATATTCAAAAACTGTTCCGCTACCCACTCCAAATAAGGATACACCGTTAAATTCTTTATCAGCATTAAATGCAGCACCCGTATATTCAACTCTTAAATAGCGAATAACTCCAGAACTATCATCGTTTTCAGTACCACCATAAGTTAAATCACCCACTTCTGAAGTTGCAGTTTGACCAGTTGAACCTCCTTTGTTTGTGCTTGCTCTACCACAAATTACTAAACCACCCCAATCTCCTGTTGCTTTAACAGCGTTACCACTTGTCATTACTACTGGGTTAGTAGATGTTCCATTAACATAAAGTAATCCGTCTTGTGCAATTGCAATGTAAGAGGCTGTTCCTCCGGTAGCTTCAATTCTTGTTCCTGCTGGGATAGTTAAAGTAGCACCGCCTCTTACAATAAATGAACCAGTTAAATTATAAACTTGTGTAGGGTCTAAAGTTGCAGATTGTCCTGATAATAATTCACCTTTAAAATCTGCTGGATTGATTGTTACAGCACCATTATTGTTGTCATTTGAGTCTTCATCTCTTGAGCAAGAGACGAAAGTTAAAACAGCTATAGCTAAAGCTGATAATAGTAAATTTTTCATTTTTGTGTTATTTAATTTGTTGAAGCAAATGTAGACTTGAATTGTTTTTTAGTGTTTATCCTAATGTTATTAGTTTATTAAAAAAGAAGGCAGATTTTGAAAAAAAATCTGCCAAATATTTAATTATTGTTAACTAATTGTTTAGAAAGAATATTTCATCGAAATACTAAAGTTTCTGCCCTTTTTGTAAGAGTCAACTACTACATTTTGAATGTCTTGTGTTCTTTGGATAGTTGGGTCGGTTAGGTTTTTTGCACTAAATCCAAATCCAATATTTTTATTTATTTTATATTTCAAAATAAAATCTAAAGTGACAACTTCACTATCTACTAAGTCTCCTTTTCCAGTAACACCAAGCGCATAAATTCTATCTGAAAAATAACCTCCTGCTAAAGTTGCTGTTAACGATCTGTCATTTTTAAAATCTTTGTTAAAACTGATGTCAGAGTTTACTAATAAATCAGAAGCGCCTGTAAGTCTTGAATCTTTATTAGTAAATGCTACACTAATTCCTGGATTCTCTTCAATTACTTTTTGTGTGTCTAAATCTTGGTTTGTGTATAAATAGGATACATTTATTCCAAATCCTAAATTAGTTTTTTCTCCAGTTGTATTACTTTCTCTTGAAATAATGTTTTTTCTCCATTCTCCTTCTATTCCTAATCCAATTGATTTGTCTCCAGAATTTACCCATGAGATGTCATTTGTTGCAGAAGCTACTGTAACTTGGTTGATAGGGTTTTGAATGTATTTTCCGAAACCTGTAAATGAAATGACTTCACCATTTTTAGGGAACATTTCCCATTTTAAATCAAAATTATAATCTGTTGAATTATAAAGATATGGGTTACCAAAATAACTTTGTCCTACTTCTTCAAATAAGAAAGGTGCTCTTTCTTTAAATTGAGGTAGGGTATAGGTTTTACTTGCCGCTAACTTTATATTTTGTTTTTCGTTAATTTCATATTTTGCTGTTAAAGAAGGTAAATATTCCATAGTGTCAGATAAATTTTTACCCGTTTTTAATGATGTATTATAAAAAACATCTTGAATAATATATTCAGAACGGAAACCAGCAATAACGAATAATTTTGGTGTAAACTGATATTCAATAGCTCCAAATCCTGCAGAAATAATTTGTTGACCATTATAATTTTGAGGCTTTAGTGCATTTGGGTTAGTTATATTTCCTCTGAAAGTTCTAATTGAGAAAAATCCTGCATCTAAATTAGCTTGATTGAAATAACCATCTAAATTGTTTAAATCAACGGTTGGTTGAGAATTATATAATAGTCTATTTACAGAGAGATTTAATTGAGTAGCATCAAAATTAATTTCTTTGTATCTTCCGCTATAACCTGCAATAAATTTTCCTTTATACGTATTGTCTTCCTTTTTCCCGAATTTATAAGATAAAGTGAAATTTCCTGCAATTTCATCATCTGTCATTTCTTGGTAGTACCTGTGATTATCAGATTGATTAATATCAGAAGCTACAAGTCTCGAGTTTGGATCATCCCAAGTGAAAGGAATAATCGTATTTTGCATACGATCTGGGATAACATTTGTCATCATATTATAAGATAAGCCCCAGTCAAAATTAATACGTTCTCCAAATTTATGCTCTCCTAGTAATTGGTTTATAATTAAAGAAGTTCTGTCAAATGTTGAACGACGAATAAATCCACCACCATTTTGAGCAGCACCAAAAACATCAATAATTCCTGTAAATTCTTCGTGTTTTTGTGATGTAGAGTTTATATACATCGAGTTTAACTTGATATTATTGTTGCTGTTTATTTTATAATTTATATTAGCCATAGCATTTGAACTAGTTTGATATTCATATGCTTTTCTGTATAAATTTTTTACAGCAACGGCTTGTGTGTTTACACTTCCTCTTCTTACACCTTCTTTAAAAGTATATCCATTATCAAAAGAAGTATTTAAAAAGAAACTTAATTTACCGTTAGAACCTACTGAGTAAGAATCGCCACCTCTAAAGTAGAATGAACTTCCGATAGGAGTTACTGCTTGTTTGTTCCAACTAGTAGTAAAGTTATAACCAGCTAATGGATTATTTGGTATGGCTAGATTACTAAAACCATGAAAACTTGGTCCGTCTTGCAAATAAAATTTGTTTTGTGAAATTGCATTTGAATTGGCATTCATACCACTTCCTACTTCAATCATACCACTTCCTTTGTAAGTTTTAGAAACGATATCCACATTAGCCCCAGCAAAATCTCCATAGTTTTTATAGTTAAATGTTTTATCAATTCCAATGTATTCTACAATGTCAGTTGAGAAAACATCTAAAGACATGTTTTTAGTAGAAGGATTATTTGATGGTAATGGTAATCCATTCATTGTAGTAGAATTGTATCGATCACCTAAACCTCTAACAAAAATATCGCTTGAACCTTCTTGTTTAGAAATACCCGATGTTTTTGCAACTGCTGCTGCTACATCTCCAATTCCTTTTTTCGAAATTTCTTCAGCTCCAATACTTTGTTTAATTTCAACAGCTTTTTGTTGTTCTTGCAATAAAGCACTTTCTTTTTCTTTAGAAACCACCTGAATAATTTCAATATCCGCTAATTGAACTCCACTAGCTTCTAAAGTGTAATTAATTACTTTTTTCTCGTTAGCTTTTAAGGTAAATGGAATCTCTTTAGTTTCGTATCCTAAATATCCAATTACTATAGTGTAGTTGCCAGGTTTTAGGGAAATTGAGTATTTTCCGTTCTCATCTGTAGAAGTTCCTTGTTTTGTTCCTTTAATTACTATGTTAGCAAAAGGTAAAGGTTCGTTGTTAAATTCTTTATCTAAAATAGTTCCAGTTACAGTTCCATTTTGAGCAAACATTGCTACTGAAAAGAATAATGATAATAATAAATAACGTAGTTTCATTTTGTGTTGTTAAATTTTGGTGCAAAGGAACTGCGAGAGTGTTACAGTAAAGTTACTTGCCTGTTATGAATTAGTTGTGAATGCGTTACCGAATTGTTAATAGATTAAATAATTGTAAACTCCTTTGAACATTTTATTTTATCTTTACCTTTACAAACCAAAACATAACAAATTTTGTAATGAAGAAAAAAGACATTAAGATCTTATTGGTTGATGATGAGCAAGATATCTTAGAAATTGTAGGATACAATCTTTCTCAAGAAGGCTATCAAATCGTTACAGCTTCAAACGGAAAAGAAGCTATCGCAAAAGCAAAAAAAGAACATCCGCAATTAATTATTATGGATGTAATGATGCCCGAAATGGACGGAATGGAAGCTTGTGAAAATATTAGAAAAATTCCAGAACTTCAAGATACGATTATTACTTTTTTAACTGCTCGTTCCGAAGATTATTCGCAAGTAGCAGGTTTTGATGCAGGAGCTGATGATTACATTGCAAAACCCATCAAGCCAAAAGTTTTGGTAAGTAAAGTACAAGCATTACTAAGAAGATTAAAAGGAGTAGAAGGTGTTTCTTCAACGACAACTTTAACGGTAGGAAATATCGAAATCAACAGAGAAGAATACAAAATCATTAAAGATGGCGATGAAATCATCTTGCCTCGTAAAGAATTTGAATTGTTCTATTTGTTAGCTACAAAACCAGGAAAAGTTTTTACTCGTGAAGAAATTTTAGACAAAGTTTGGGGTAACGAAGTAGTAGTGGGCGGAAGAACCATCGATGTTCACATCAGAAAATTAAGAGAAAAAATTGGAGATAGCTTCTTTAAAACCATTAAAGGAGTGGGATATAAAATCGAATTTTAATGCAATTAAAATTTAAAAAATCTTATAAGTTCGCTTTAAAGTCATCGTTATATGTAACTTTGTTCTTTTTAGCGACTATTTTTTTATATCATTATTTTGTTCAGTCATTAAATTTACTGGTTGTTTTAGGTTTTTCGTTAATTTTTTATGCGGCGACATTCTTTTTAATTCAATTTAGAGTGGAGCATTTTATCTATAAAAGAGTAAAGAAAATTTACGACGACGTTTCGCTTTTAGAAACTACTTCTTATGTAAATCAACCGGTAACAACCGATATGGCAACGTTGACGAAAGAAGTTAAAAAATTCGCCCGAGATAAAAAATTAGAAATCGAAACCTTAAAAATTAGAGAAGAATACCGAAAAGAATTTTTAGGAAACGTTTCGCACGAATTAAAAACACCACTTTTTACGATTCAAGGTTATTTATTGACGCTTCTTGATGGTGCGATGGAAGACAAAAATATCCGAACAAAATATTTAGAGCGTGCCGAAAAAGGTGTAGAACGCTTGATTTACATCGTGAAAGATTTGGATATGATTACCAAATTAGAAGTAGGCGAAATCAATTTAGATGTAACTCGTTTTAATATTGTTGAGGTGATTCAAAACGTGTTTGATTTGTTCGAAATGAAAGCAGCAAACAAAAACATTACCTTGACTTTCGATATGAAATACACCAAACCTATTTGGGTAATGGCAGACCAAGAGAAAATCCAACAAGTAGTGACAAATTTGGTCGTAAATTCCATCAAATATGGTAAAAAAGGAGGAACAACTGAAGTTGGAATCGAAGATTTAACCAAAAATAAAGTCATTGTAAGAATTACCGATAACGGTGAAGGTATCGAAAAACAAAATATTCCACGTTTATTTGAACGTTTTTACCGAGTAGATAAAAGTGGTGCAAGAAGTGAAGGCGGTTCTGGTTTAGGATTAGCCATTGTGAAGCACATCATTGAAGGACACGATGAAAAAATCTATGTAGAAAGTCAAATTGGTGTTGGTTCAGAATTTTCATTTACTTTGGAAAAGACGAAATAATTCGTTCCAATTCGGGTCAACCGAAAAATCTCTAAATCCTTTATAAAAGTGAATTTTCTCTAACTTTGAAGCTTTGAATTTCTCTTGCTTGCAACTTGGAGCCACAATTTCCGATTTAAACTTTTTAGCCAAATATTCTTGTTCGTATTGCCCTGGTGTTGGAATGAAAAACGCTTTTTTCTCCAATTTCGCCAAATCCATAACCGTGGTATAACCCGAACGGCAAACCACAAATTCACTTTCGTTAAAAGCAGTACTTAACTCCTCTGAGTTCATAAAATTGTAATAGGTAATCGAATTTACTTTCTCGATTTGCTGTTGCGATTCCACAATTCCTTTTACGAATAGAATTTCCTTCGAACTATTTTCTAATTCTTTGGTAAGTTTCTTTTCTAATAAAGTACGTTGCGGTTCTGGTCCTGATAATAAAACCATAATATCGTACTTAATGGGAAGTGATTTTTTTTCAATTCGACTTAAAGGTCCAATGTAAGTTATGGTGTTCATCATCTTTTCGGGATGACCTAATTTTCCTGATAAATTTTCCGCACCAGCTACATCAGGAACCCAACAAGCATCAAATTTTGAAATGTAACGCGAATGCAATTTGGTAGTCAACCAAGAAGTTTTTCCAGAAAGTACATTCAATTGATGAGTAATGAAAACCGAAGGCACTTTTGAAGAATAAACGCCCAATCGATTATCGCTAATAATTCCATCAATTTCATAGTTTTCGATAATCTTATTGATTTTTGATTTCTCTTTTTTGATGGCCAACATCATTTTTGGCATTTGAAGCGCTAATTTCCACTTAAAGTTTTTGCCTTTTTCTGCATATTGAATGTTATAAGCAGGTAAATCGATACTCAAAAGATTTGGAAATTCTTTTTTTAATAAAGCTAAAGCTACTCCATCAGAAGCAATAATGGGTTCAAAGCCATTTTCTTCCAATGCTTTTATGATAGGAATACATCTTGTGGCATGTCCTAAGCCCCAGTTTAATGGTGCTATGAGTATTTTTTTCTTCATTATTTTTTCAAAACCGCAATAAATTGTTCGGCTAATTTATTTTCATCTTCAAAATTATATTCATTTTCCTCCGAACTAAAATTTCTATCGTGTTGGTATAATTTCCACTTTTTGTTGTTGTATTCTAAAGCGGTTAAATTTTCTATCCAATCGCCCGAATTCAAATAGAAAACTTCTCCTTTTTCATTTTCCATGAACTCAATTTTAGGCTCGTGGATATGTCCGCAAATTACGTAATCGTAGCCGTTTTCTATTGCCAATTCCACACAAACATTTTCAAAGTTAGTGATAAATTTTACAGCAGATTTTACATTGTTTTTAATTTTCTTCGAAAGCGAATACGGTTCTTTGTTAAATCGGGCTAAAATCCAATTGATAAAACGGTTAATTAAAATGAGGATATCGTAACCCCAACCGCCTAATTTAGCCAACCATTTGGCTTGTGTAATCGAAGCATCAAAAACGTCTCCATGAAAAATCCAAGCTCTTTTATGATCTAATTCTAACACGAGTTTATCAATTAAACTGATATTTCCCATGTGTAAATCGGTAAACTTTCTTAGAAATTCATCATGATTTCCGGTAATGTAGTACACTTTTGTTCCTTTAGTACTCATCGAAATAATTTTCTTGATTACCTCTAAGTGTTTTGATGGGAAATAAGATTTTCTAAATTGCCAAATATCGATAATATCGCCATTCAGCACTAAAATTTTAGGTTTTATCGAAGATAAATAATCCAATAATTCTTTCGCATGACAACCATATGTTCCAAGATGAACATCGGAAATAACAGCAACTTCAACTTTACGTTTCTTCAAAATAAAAGTTTTATGCAAAAAACGAAAACGTATCTAATGTTAAGGTTATTGAAACATTATTAAAAGTTTATTTGTGGTGCTAATTATTTGCTTAATTTTGCCCAAAATAAATTAGAAGTGGGAAGTAAAAATAAATTAAAAAGATTCAGCGAGAACGAAACGTTTACTAATGTTTTTCAACCAACAAGAGAAGAAGTGGTGGGAGACCAATTTCCGTTAAAAGGAAAATGGAATAGCGATTTCTTTAAAAATGATAATCCAATTGTATTAGAATTAGGTTGTGGAAAAGGCGAATACTCTGTTGGTTTAGCCGAAAGATTTCCTGAAAAAAACTTCATTGGAATTGATATCAAAGGAGCAAGATTTTGGCGTGGTGCTAAAACTGCTGTTGAAACAGGTATGAATAACGTAGCTTTTGTAAGAACACAAATCGAGTTAATCAATCATATTTTTGCTGAAAACGAAGTGTCTGAAATTTGGATAACTTTCCCAGATCCACAAATCAAATATAAAAGAACGAAGCACAGAATGACGAATGCTGAGTTTTTAGACCGCTATAAAAAGATCCTAAAACCAAGCGGATTGATGCATTTAAAAACCGATTCAGAATTTATGCACGGTTATACATTAGGGTTGTTACATGGTTTAGGTCATGAGGTGATTTATTCGAACCACAATATTTATAAAAACGAAGGAGCGCCAGCAGAAGTAACTGGAATTCAAACGTTTTACGAAAGTCAATATTTGGAAGTAAACAAACCTATTACCTATATTAAGTTCCGTATTAAGTAATCTTTGTTACTTTCATTTCAATATTCTTCCTTACTTTTGATAAAAATCAAGTTATGATATTTCTTTTAGCTATTTTTTTAGGTTTGATAATTTCCATAGGCGGTATCATTATTCCAGGTATGTTGAATATGACAATTGCTAAAATCAGTATCAAAGAAAGTCAAAAACAAGCCTTGAATTTTGCTTTCGGGGCTGTAGTAGTAGTTTTTATCCAAAGCTTTTTAGGAACTTATTTTGCTAAATTTTTGGATGCCAATCCTGTTTTCAGCGAAGGATTAAAAAAAATTGGTACTTTTATTTTTATAGCATTAACCATTGCTTTTACCATAATGGGATTTAATGCAAAAAAGAAAAAAGATATCGAAGTAACTATTGATAAAAAAAGAAATCGTTTTTTTTATGGAATGGCAATGTCTGCTTTTAATATGTTTGCCATTCCTTGGTATGCGTTAACTAGTTTAATGATGGCTTCAAAAGAATTGTTTCAATACGATATTATTTCTATTCTTTTGTTTTCGCTATCAGCTGCATCAGGTACTTATTTTGTGTTTTATTTGTACGCTCGATTTTTTAAGAAAATTGAACATAAACTTACTTTTATAGTTCAGAATATTAATTTTTTAATAGCAATATTAACGGGAATAGTTGCTATTTCTTCGCTTTATAAAATATTTTTTTAATATTTGAAAAAGGCAACATCCAATAACGACAACTTTTTTGAACGTGTTTACGAAATCGTTCGTCAAATTCCAGAAGGGAAAGTAACTTCTTATGGAGCTATAGCAAAAGCACTCGGAGCAGCTCGTTCAGTACGAATGGTGGGTTGGGCTATGAATGCTTCTCATAACTTAGAAGATGTTCCGGCACATCGTGTTGTAAATAGAATTGGAATGCTTTCTGGTAAGCATCATTTTGAAGGAACAAATCTAATGCAACAACTTTTAGAAAACGAAGGAGTGAAAGTTGTAGACAATCAAATTATTGATTTTGACACTCATTTTTGGAACCCAATCCAAGACAAATAAATTAGTGTAATAATTCTTCCTAAATTTAATCGCAATTTGCGTTAAACCTTTCTTAAAATAATACTAACTTTCTGTAACAAACGTGACAAATGTCATGTAATGCGTTTTTTTTTAGTTGGAAATTTGTACTATAAAATTAGAACAAATAGTATTCAATAAAATTTAGGTATTATGAGCAAGTTTAAATCACAGTTTGGAACATTACTAACATTCTTAATGATGTTATGCAATTTTAACACTTTAGTCGCACAAGATGCTAAGGTAGTTTTAGCAGAAAGTAAATTAAAAGTTCTTGGAACTTCAAATCTTCACGATTGGGAAATTGACGCTAAAGCGATGAGTGGAAAATCAACAATGACAATTGATGCAGGAAATTTAAAAGCTATAAAAAGTTTAGATTTTGCAGTTGAAGTTGAGCAGTTAAAAAGTGGTAAAAGCGGAATGGATAACAATACATTCAAAGCTTTAAATAGTAAAACATATAAAACCATTAACTATAAGTTAGTAAGTGTAACAAAAATCACAGAGCTTTCAGATGGTAATTTTACTGTAGAAACACAAGGCGATTTAACAATTTCTGGAGTTACTAAAAGAATTAATCAAGCTTTTACGGTTAAAATCATTGGAAAAAAAGCCGTTTTTTCTGGAAAAACAAAAATTGACATGACCGCCTTCGGAGTTAAACCACCAACAGCTTTAATGGGAACAATTAAAACAGGTAAAGATGTTACAATAGATTTTAAAGTAACATATAATTAAATTAAATAAGAACTTATAACTAAAACAAACAATAAAATTTTCAAGTCATGAGAACATTTATAAAATTATCAGTAATAATAGCCGCTTTAAGTTTTACAAGCGCTATTAAGGCTCAAACGCCTACTTTTGGACAAATGCAAAATATGATTCCAAGAGATCAGAGAGCAATTAATCAATTTGATGTTAAAAAAGATACAGTTGCATATAAAGGATTAAGTATTGATTTAGGTGGAGCATTTGCTTTACAATTTCAAGCAATGAATTCATTTAATGATCAACAATCAGGTTCTTATACCGCTTCAAATGGAGCAACTATCACAAATTATAAATTGAATAATTTGGAAAATCAATTCAACTTACCAACAGCAAATATGACCATTGGAGCACAATTGTATGATGGGGTTAGAGTTAATTTAGATTTATATTTAGCGGCAAGACACCACAATGAAACTTGGGTGAAAGGAGGATATTTGCAAATTGATAAATTAGATTTCATTAAAAAAGATTTCTTAGCAAATTTCATGAAATATGCGACTATTAAAATTGGTCAAATGGAAAACAACTATGGTGATGCTCACTTTAGAAGATCAGATAATGGTAGTGCTTTAGTAAATCCTTTCATAGAAAGTAATATTATGGATTCATTTACAACTGAAATGGGTGCTGAAATTTACTATAATCGTAGTGGTTTTGTGTCTATGTTTGGTATGACAAACGGTAAATTAAATCAAAATGTTACTGAGTTTGTTCCAGGAGCTGTTACTCCATCTACTCCAGATCAGAACACTACTATTAGCCCTACAATTTTAGCTAAATTAGGTTACGATAAACAACTTAATAAAGACTTAAGAGTTAGATTAACAGGGTCTTTATCTCACAATGCCAATATGAGTGGTAATCCTTGGAGTTCTGAAAGAGCAGGTAGCCGTTACTACTATGTAATGTCTCATGCAGCTTATACTTACAATACAACTGCTGTTGATAATAATGCAACAAAAGATTTAGCTGCAAACCCTACAACTGGTAGATTTAATCCTAACTTTGGTAACTGGTTCACAACTGTAATGTTTAACCCTTTTGTAAAATTCAAAGGATTAGAGTTTTTCGGAACAATTGAGTTCGCTCAAGGTGGTGATAAAAAAGGAGTTGATGCTACACGTAAAGTAAATCAATTTGCAGGAGACGTAGTTTATAGATTTGGAACCAATGAAAAATTCTACGTAGGTGCAAGAGTAAATACAGTTTCTGGTAAATTAGCAAATGCAGATACACGCAAAGTAGATGTAAATAGATTTGAAACAAGTGCAGGTTGGTTTATGACTAAAAATATTTTAGCTAAATTAGCTTATACAACTCAAAATTATCAAGGATATTCTCAATATAGTGGTAATAGTTTAAATGACTTTTACGGAGGAAAATTCGACGGATTAATGTTTGAAGCGGTAATTACATTCTAACACAAAATAAGTAAATTTAAAAGCGAAAGGCTAAATTGCTTTTCGCTTTTACTTTAAGGTTATGAAAACAATTAGTATTATAGCAGTTATTATTCTTTTGAGTTTTGGATTTTCTAAAAATGAAACCAAAGTTAAAATCACGAATAAAAGTGAGGTTTCGATAAAAGGAAAATCAAACGTCAATAGCTTTGAATGTAAATATAATCCGGATTTTATTGAGAATGATTTGCAGGTTTCAATAGCTAGAAACAATAACAAAATCGTGTTAGAAGGCGCAAAACTTTCGATAAAAAGCACAGGTTTTGATTGCGCTCATAAAATGATAACTAAAGATTTCAAAACAATACTTAAAGCAGAGGATTATCCTCATATTGTAATCAATGTTAAAGAAATAAATACTATTAAAGAAAGCATAACCGCAAAATTAAACGTAAAAATCGCTGGTATTGAAAGAGAATATTTGGTTCCAGTAATTTTCAATTCAAACACGAATAATGTAAAAGGACAATTGAGGTTAAATATCAAAGATTTTAAATTAAAATCTCCTAAAAAGTTATTAGGCATGGTGGTAGTTAATGACAATGTTGATATCAATTTCAATTTATTCTTACAGTATTAATACTACTTTTCAATTAGTTTAAGAAAGCAATCTTTTTATGAAGGATTGCTTTTTTATTTAATCATAGATTCTAACTATCAAATTATAAAAACTTTAAACTTTTTAAGTTTTAAACTCCTAAACTTCTTATTATCTTTGCAATCTAAAAGTATTTATCTTCTTCTTGTTTTTTAAAGCCCTTATTTTTCAATACTTTACTTGTTTTTTTGTTTGTAATTTTTACATAATTTTAATGTAAATCTGTTCAACTATTGTTCAACTTTATTATCTTTGAATAAATATTAAAAACATTCATAGATGAGTTCTATTATACTTTCTAGAAAGAATAGGTTGGATGAGGAAGGCTATATTGTTATTCAATATACAAAAGATGGCAAGACAAAGCGAAAATCTTTAAAGTTTAAAATGACTGAAACTCATTTTAATAAAACTTTTGATAAGGAGTTTCAAAGATTTAAAAGAACCACTCTATTTGACTATCAAAAGATAAACTCTTTGATAGATGATAATTTCAATTTAGATGTTTTTACTGATGGCGTAAAGTTGCAAATTCCAGTGATATTGACCACCCAATTCCAATTTAAAGTGACCACCTGATTCCAATTCAAATTGACCACCTAATTTCGGTGCAAAAT
>NZ_JAIWOF010000009.1 GCF_020217025.1 Flavobacterium sp.
CCAGGAAGCCCTTGGACAGGAAATGTGCAAGAAATGAAAACACGTGGCTTTTTCATCAATTTTGCATTCCACTAAAAAATTATTTTCGCTTAAATTCGCTTAAAATTATTGCGGTTGCAGTAGCTACATTAAGACTTTCTGTAACTTGAAGATTTCCAAATCTTGGAATAGCAATGCGATCTGAAACTAATTTTTCAACCGAAGTTGAAATTCCGTTGGCTTCATTCCCCATGATAATGATTCCTTCTTTGGGTAATTCTTCTTGGTAAATATTTTTTCCATCCATAAAAGTACCAAAAATAGGCAGTTTAGTTTGCGATAAAAACGTTTCTAAATTTCCATACACCACATTTACTCTACTGATAGACCCCATCGTAGCTTGCACTACTTTAGGATTATAAATATCTACCGATTCTTCAGAACAAAACAACGTTTCAATTCCAAACCAATCGCACAAGCGAATAATTGTTCCTAAATTCCCAGGGTCGCGAACATCGTCTAAAGCTACTATTAGCCCTTTTTCAACCATTTCTTTTGCTTTCGGAATTTTAAAAACGGCCAAACAAGTATTTGGAGTGGTTAAAGCACTTATTTTTTTTAATTCGGCTTCAGAAATGGCATGAACTTTGTCTTTTGAAACTGTAAGAAAATCTTGCTTTGTTGTAAACAAATCTTGCAATTCAAAGTTAGAATGTAACAATTCTTGAACTACCTTTACGCCTTCGGCAAAGAAAAGTTGTTCTTGTTTTCTATATTTTTTTTGTTGTAAACTCGTTATTAGTTTAATTTGGTTTTTACTAACCATAAAAATTGTATTTTTGACTAACTTTTAAAAAGTGCTTTGAGAAATAATTTATCAAAAATAACATTATTATTTGTAATAGGAACAATAATTTATTCGTGCTCGCAGGTTAAGCGAGTTCCCGAAAGTAAAAAATTATTGACCAAAAACGAGGTGTTCGTAAATGACGAATTGGCAAAGGAGGATCGCATTAATAATTTAGTAGTGCAACAACCCAATACTCGTTTTTTAAATTACCCTTTTGGTTTATTGTTGTACAATGCTGCAAAACCAAATCCAGATTCTTCTTACCAAGCTTGGTTAAATCGTAAACCAAATAGAATTAAAAGACTAAATCGATTTTTATCAGCAAAACAAGTAGCCAGATTAGGAAACTCTTTTTTTGTTAGTGGAATACACAATTTCATGAAAGAAACAGGGGAAGCTCCTGTAATTATTGACGAGAAAAAAGCAGATAAATCAAAAGATCGCCTTAGCGGTTATTATTACAACAGTGGTTACATCCGAAATAAAGTAACTATGGAAGTAGATTCTGTAGGAAAGAAAAAAGGAAAAGTAGTTTATAAAGTAACCACAGGAAAACCTTATTTTATTGATTCTATCTCAAAAAACATCGAGACGCCTGTTATTGATAGCTTATATTCGCTTCAAGAAAAAAAATCTTTTATTAAAAAAGGAGATCAATATAGTTACAATAATTTTGACACCGAAAGAAAAAGAATTACTCAATATTTAAGAAACAATGGTGTATATCATTTTCAAGAAAGCAATGTAAAATATGACGCTATTATTGATGATTCTGTTCAAAAAATGGACATCAATTTAAAAATTGAAGACCGTTATGTAAAAGATGGAGATACTTTGGTAAAACGTCCTTTTTCGATATATAAAATTAGTCAGGTTAATATTTTTACCAACAATACGTCTAAAAAGGAACGCAATCAATTTAATGATAGTGTTACGTACAAAAACTTCAATATTTATAGTGCGGGAAAATTAAAATACAAACCCAAAGCAATCACAAACGCCATTTTTATTGAAAAAGGGAAGTTATTTAGTGATAATGACAGAACGCTAACTTCTAAATCATTAAGTAATTTAAAAGTATTTAACTATCCAAATATCGAGTACATTGAAGACCCAAATGATAGTACAAATACTTCGCTTATTGCTAACATTTATTTGATGAGTAAACCAAAATACATTTGGCAGCCATCACTAGATGTTACTACATCTGATGTTCAAGAATTTGGGATAAGCGGAAGAATGTCTTTTACATGGCGAAACTTATTTAAAAGAGCCGAAATATTTGAGTTATCTGCAAAAGGAAATATTGGTTCATCAAAAGATTTAGCAAATCCAAACAATGTATTTTTTAACATTTCTGAATATGGTTTAGAAGGAAAGCTTAGTTTTCCAAGAATTGTTTTTCCAGTAAACACTCGAAATATCATTAAAAAAGAAATGTTACCTACTACTAATGCCAACATTGGTTTAACCAGTCAGCGAAACATTGGATTGGATAAAGAAAATTTAACCGGAGTATTTGGATACAATTGGATTCCAAAACAAAAACACACGCTTCGATTTGACTTATTAAGTATTCAATTTATTAAAAACTTAAATCCAGAAAACTATTTTAATGTTTACTCCTCTTCTTATAACACTTTAAATAATTTGGCTCAGACTTATAATGTTGATCCCGGCAATATTGTTGGCGATAATTTAACTCCACAAGGCGCCATAAATTTCATTCAAGATGTTCAAAATGGAGAAACTGCTTTAACTTCAAATGATAACGAATACAAAATTATTAGAAGTATTGGAGAAAGAAGAGAACGTTTAATTGAAAACAACTTAATTGTTTCTTCAGCATTAACCTTTTTTAGAAATACTAAAGCTAATTTATTAGACAATAATTTTTACTCCATTCGAACAAAAATTGAATCGGCAGGAAATGTATTGTCATTATTAGCTGATACAAAAAACGAACCTTTAAGTTCAAACGGAAACAAAACCATGTTTGGAATTGAATACTCCCAATACATAAAAGGAGAAGTTGATTTTATTAAGCACTGGGATTTTGGAAAGAAAAACACCTTAGCTATGAGAGCTTTTGCAGGATTAGCAGTTCCTTACGGTAATGCGCAATCGATTCCTTTTTCACGAAGTTATTTTTCGGGAGGTTCTAACGACAACAGAGGTTGGCAAGCATATAGTCTTGGACCAGGAAGAAGTGGTGGTGTTAATGACTTTAATGAAGCCAATTTTAAATTAGCATATAGTTTAGAATATCGTTTTAGAGTGGGAGGAAATTTCTACAGTGCTTTCTTTGCTGACATAGGAAATATTTGGAATTTATTTGATAACGTGACTGATAAAAACTACACTTTTAACGGATTTAGTTCTTTTGAAGACTTAGCTTTTGGTTCAGGAATTGGTTTACGATACGATTTTGATTTCTTTGTTTTCCGTTTCGATTTAGGCTACAAAGCTTACGACCCAGGAAGAGAAGTAGGCGACCGATGGATGAAAGGTGTGAACTTTAGCAAAACAGTGCTAAATTTTGGTATTAATTATCCGTTCTAATTTTTTAAATTATTATTTTTGCACAACTATATTAAACAATCAACTATGAGTCACAATATTAAACCTGGTGTTGCTACCGGAGATCAAGTACAAGAAATCTTTAATTACGCAAAACAAAAAGGATTTGCATTACCTGCTGTAAATGTTGTTGGATCTAGTACTATTAATGGTGTTTTAGAAACTGCTACAAAATTAAATGCCCCAGTTATTATTCAGTTTTCTAATGGTGGAGCTCAATTTAATGCAGGTAAAGGATTGTCAAACGAGAATCAACAATCGGCTATTTTAGGAGCGGTTGCTGGTGCAAAACACATTCACACTTTAGCAGAAGCGTATGGCGCAACCGTTATTTTACATACCGATCATTGTGCAAAAAATCTTTTACCATGGATTGATGGTTTATTAGATGCTTCTGAAAAACATTTTGCTGAAACTGGAAAACCATTATACAGTTCACACATGATTGATTTATCTGAAGAACCAATCGAAGAGAACATCGAAATTTCTAAAAAATATTTAGAAAGAATGAGTAAAATGGGCATGACATTAGAAATCGAATTAGGAATCACAGGTGGTGAAGAAGATGGTGTGGATAATTCAGATGTAGATAGCTCAAAATTATATACACAACCTAGTGAGGTAGCTTATGCTTACGAAGAATTAATGAAAGTAAGTCCAAGATTTACTATCGCAGCTTCTTTTGGAAATGTACATGGTGTTTACAAACCAGGAAATGTAAAATTGACTCCAAAAATTCTTAAAAACTCACAAGAATATGTTCAAAATAAATTCAACACAGGTCACAATCCAGTTGATTTTGTTTTCCATGGCGGTTCAGGTTCTACTTTAGAAGAAATTAGAGAAGCTATTTCTTACGGAGTTATTAAAATGAATATTGATACCGATTTACAATTTGCATTCACTGAAGGAATTCGTGATTACATGACATCTAAAATCGATTATTTAAGAACACAAATCGGAAGTCCAGACGGAGCTGATAGTCCAAATAAAAAACACTACGATCCAAGAAAATGGGTTCGTGAAGGAGAAGTTACGTTCAACAAACGTTTAGAACAAGCTTTTGCCGATTTAAATAACGTAAATACTTTATAATTAACATTTGATAATTGATAATTATGTAATTGTCAATTATTCATTATCCATTAAAATTATGGCTTGGTTTAAAAGAAAAGAAAAAGGAATTACAACAGCTACTGAGGACAAAAAAGATGTTCCTAAAGGCTTATGGTATAAATCACCAACAGGAAAAATTGTTGATACTGATGAATTAGCAAGAAACTTATGGGTTAGCCCAGAAGATGATTTTCATGTTAGAATTGGTAGTAAAGAATATTTCGAAATTTTATTCGACAATAACGAATTCAAAGAATTAGATGCGAACTTAACATCTAAAGATCCATTAAAATTTGAAGACACTAAAAAATATAGTGATCGTTTAAAAGACGTAATGGATAAAACGAAATTAAAAGATGCTATTCGTACAGGAGTTGGAAAATCAAAAGGAAAAGATTTAGTAGTTTCTTGTATGGATTTTGCTTTTATTGGTGGTTCTATGGGAGCTGTAGTAGGAGAAAAAATCGCAAGAGCTATCGACTATTCTATCAAACACAAAATTCCGTTTGTATTGATTTCTAAATCAGGTGGAGCGCGTATGATGGAAGCAGCTTTCTCTTTGATGCAGTTGGCTAAAACATCAGCAAAATTAGCGCAATTAGCTGAAGAAAGAATTCCATACATTTCATTATGTACTGACCCAACAACAGGTGGAACAACTGCTTCTTATGCTATGCTTGGAGATATCAATATTGGAGAACCAGGAGCATTAATTGGATTCGCAGGACCACGTATTGTAAGAGATACAACGGGTAAAGATTTACCAGAAGGTTTCCAAACGTCAGAATTCTTATTAGAGCACGGATTCTTAGATTTCATCGCTCACAGAAAAGAGTTGAAAAACAAAATAAACTTGTATTTAGATTTAATTCAAAATCAACCAATCAGATAAAAAAAATCCCGATAGTTTCCTATCGGGATTTTTTTTGTTCTTTATATTCTTAGAAAGTGTATTTAATTCCACCATAAATATTTCTACCAGGAGCGTTAATTCCTGAAGCAAATACTCTGTATTGTGTATCTAAAATATTCTCTACTCCTGCAAAAAGAGTTCCTCCTTTTAACACTTGGAAACCTGCTTTAAAATTATAAGTTTCCCAAGCTGGCATTCCATTAGCTGGCGCATATTGTGCATTATCTTCACCACTTGTTGAATAATCTTGAATGTCTTTTTTACCGTTATACAACATATAACCTTCTAAGTTAAGTTTATTATGTGTGTATGACAATCCTACTTTACCAAAATAAGGCGCAATATGATCTAATGGACGTTGTGAACCCTCTTCCACTACTCTACCAAGCGTATAATTGAAATTAGCACTAAATAATAAATCAGAAATGATATAAGCACTTACGTTAGTTGAAAATCCAGTAACAAAAGCTTTTCCTTTATTTTGATTCGCTTTCACTTGAGCATCAAATCCGTTGTAGTTAATAATACTTTGTCCGTTGTATGTAAAATCATCTGTTACAATGGCATCATACATTCTTGTATAGAAATACGTGCTTTCTAATTTTATTTTTTTAGAATCCGATTGAATAACAATTCCTAAATCTCCGGTTATGGTTTTTTCTGGTTTTAAATCTTCGTTTGGCACAATTAAAATTCCTAATGAAGAAGAAGATCCTGCTCTTGATTCAAACACTTTAGCTAAATCATCAATATTTGGCGCTCTAAATCCTGTAGCTATATTTCCTTTTAAAGCAAAGTTTTTTGACGTGTTATGTGTGATTCCTAAAGTTCCACTATAAGTGAAATTTCCCTGAGAAATATCAGAAAAAGGCAATGGAAAAACAGCATTATCAGCAATAGTACTTTTCAAAGTTGTATAACCTGCTCTTGCTCCAACATTCCAAAATGTTTTATCCGACATTTTTTCGTTGTAAGAAACATACAAATCATTACGCATCATATTGTTATCGCCGTTTGGATAACGCGTGTTGATGTCAGTTACAACTCCTGTATTAATATTATTAGCATAAGCCGTTGATTTTAAAGTTTCATAGTACGATTCAAAACCATAAAACAATTCTCCTTTAGTAAATTTCTTATCCAAATCTAACGAAACCGAAAACATATCTACATTCTCTTCGTTGTGTTGTAAATTGTAGTTTCCAAATCTTCTGTTATGACGACTTTCTTTTACATTTTGATAGACTACATTAATTTTTAAATCACTATTTAAAAACGCTTTTTCTTTTTGTAACGAATAAATCGCTAACAATCGATCTTGCGGACCATAATACCATTGTGCAAATCTCAATCCTGAACCAGCCGTTTCGGTTAATCTATCATAACGATTAATATCGGATGTCGTTGAATATTGCAAATTTAAACCGTGTAAATATCCTGAATTTGTTTTGTAGGCAAATTTCTGCATGAAATTATACTGCTTATAAGCCGAACCTACTTGGGTGTATTGATCACTATTAACGTTCAATTGATCAACGCCACCAACTGTTGAAACATAGTTAGGTCTTTCGCCAAAATAATCGCCATTATGATTTCGTTCTTTACCCATTTTTAAATCACCAAAATCATTAAAAGAAAAGAAAGTCATAGAAGCGAATTTTGAAGTGGCATAATTCAAATATAGAGCCGCTGATTTTTCTTCATTTACACTGCTATAACGCGTATTAACTCCTCCTGTGAACTTGTTATGTGCTTGATCTAAAAACTTAGCGTCCTTAGTTGTCATTGCTACTGCTCCACCAAGTGCATCACTACCAAATAACGTAGAAGAAGGACCATAGAAAACACCCACATTTTCCAACATATTTTCATCAACCGTAATAACATTTTGCAAATGACCTGCTCTAAAAATAAGGTTATTCATTCTAACACCATCAACTGTGATTAAAACTCTACTCGCTTCAAAACCTCTAATTACTGGACTTCCGCCACCTTGTTGCGATTTTTGCACAAATAATGACCCGGAATTAGAAAGCATTTCTGCCGTACTCTGAAAGTTTTGAAAGTCGATTTGTTTTGCCGTAATTACCTCAACTTGATTTGGTAACTGCGTATATTTTTTGGGAACTTTATTAGAAACAACCACTTCATTCAATTCAGTAGCAGTGGTATCTTGTGCCGTTTGTGAAAACCCTAAAAAAGGCAATAACACTACAGCATAAAAAATAATTTTTTTCATTTTTATGGATTATTTATTCTAACTTAAACATGTATTTAATAACGAATTACTTTATAACAGCATCCTAATTAATTAAAAAGATTAAGAATAAATATTGGGTGGAGGCAAATCTAAAATTAAAGACTTTGATTGATAAAAATCATCACACATATTAACCACAATAGTATGATTTTTATCTATAAAGGGTAACCATGAAAAAACAGGTGGCAAATAAAGCGATTTATAAAACTTATAAACTAAATTTTGTTTCTCTTCAGACTCTGAATCGTTCTCAAAAACACCAACCAAAAGATCATCTAATTGTTTGTTTAATTTCGTTTCTTTAAAATCCCACCAGCACCAATACTTAATAGAGTCTTTTGAAACTACTTTATCCACAACATCATACATTTGATTGTTGAATTCAAACTCTTTAGAATGTTTCCACTTTAATTTACTAGTTGTTTCAGCTTTGGAAAATTTTAGAAGAACCAATTCCTTTTTATCAATTCCCGCAATCATTTTCCATTTCACTTCTTTTTTAACAACGCGCTTTCTTTGTTGAAGCCAAGAATAGGTTACAACAGCAGGCGCTATCAACATAAATAGCAAAAAGATACTAATGATTTGCTTTTTCAATTTGGGATATTAATCTCCAAATATACTAAAAATTACATTCCGCTTCGAATGGCTTCTACAGGGTCTAATTTTGAGGCCGAAATTGCAGGAATAATTCCAGAAATCAATCCAATTAACGCTGCTAAACCAGAACCTAATAACATATTTGCGGCACTCAAGACAAATTCAAAATCAAGAGCTGCTGAAAGTCCGATGGCAATAATCCAAACTAAAAACATTCCTACAATTCCGCCAATTAATGAAAGAATTACCGCTTCAAACAAGAATTGAAACAAAATGAATTTATTTTTAGCCCCAAGAGCTTTTTGAATTCCGATTAAATTGGTACGTTCTTTTACCGATACGAACATGATGTTGGCAATTCCAAAACCTCCTACCAAAAGCGAAAAGGCACTGATAATCCAACCAATCATATTCATTTGTCCTACGATATTATCAATAAAATCGGTAAAACCTGACAATACATTAAGGAAGAAATTATCAATATCTCCCGTTTTTACTCCTCTAAAATTTCTCAGTTTTTGAGTTAATTCCGCTTTAAATTCTTCAATATCAACTCCTTTTTCAGGCTTTATTAAAATTGCAGAACGCAAAGCATCATTTTCATCGCCATACATTCTTCTTAAAAAATTCACTGGGAAAAATACGGCCACATCATTACTATCACCAAACATGCCTTGACCTTGTTTTTTCAGCACACCAATAACGGTTAGTTTTTGTCCGTACAAACGAATTTTTTTTCCAATAGGATCTCTATTTTCAAACAACCCTTTTGCTACTTCACTTCCAATCACAATAACTGGGCTACCTGAATTGGACTCGGCTTCATTAAACAAACGCCCGGTTTCAATTTTAACAGGTTCAATATCGAAAAATTCCTCCGTTGAAGGTTTCATTCGAATAGAATTCACCGTATTGGATTCGTATTTTACACTTTCGTTTCTAGCAAAGAAATTAAAAGAAATTTTTTCAATACTAGGAACACTTTTTTTCAAATATTCAAATTCATCGTAAGTTACTTTCGGAAATTGTTCTCTTTTCCAACGAGGCACTTCAGACGGACCAAACGAAAAATTCATTAAGTAAATGGTATTCATATCCATATCACTCAAATCTTCCTTAATTTTTTTATCCATAGAATCTACCGCAGCCAACACCGCAATAATGGAAAAAATACCAATGGTAACGCCTAACAACGACAAAAGTGTACGCAATTTATTGTTGCGCAACGCGTTAATGGCAAAACTGAAACTTTCTGAAAGTAATCGTAAATATAAAAGCATAATACTGAGCTATTACTAATAAGTAGAGCAACGAGGGAAAATGTTACAGTTGGAGGGAATTTATTTATATTTGAAGAAAAAAACAATGCTAAATGAAAATCTAATTTTAAGCATTTTATTTGGGCTAGCCTCATTTCTTTACTACCGAATTCATAAATGGTGGTTATCGGGTCGTGATGAGAATCCAATATTTTTTAAATTTGGCACAAAGGTTAGTGTAATTCAAAATTGGATTATCATATTTTTTTTAGCAATAACTTCTTTTGGATTTTTGATAAAATCAATAATATAATTAGTCTATATAAAATGGCATTTCAAGAAATTAATAATTATTTAGCTCCTACAGGACTGATAATAATCGGATTAATAATAAAATTTTCTAAAAACAAAGAGTTTTTTGGAGCTTTTAAAAATTTTTGGCT
>NZ_JAIWOF010000010.1 GCF_020217025.1 Flavobacterium sp.
TTTTTTCGTTATAATAGGAGTTACACTGCTTTTTCTTAAACTATTCAAATAAAAACTTACAGAATACCCACGCTAGCGCGAGCGTCACGCTCGTGCCCACAAAGAAATTAAAAACAATCCTATGAGCAGAAAATACAAATTTGCAGAAAAAAACGGAGCCTATTTTGTATCATTTGCCACTGTATATTGGATAGATATTTTTACAAGAGTCGATTATTTTGACACCATAATCGAATCATTAGAGTATTGCAGAAAAAATAAAGGAATGGAAATTTATGGGTATTGCATTATGCCTAGTCATATTCATTTAATTTTTCGTTCTTCCCTAGGCAACCCATCAGGATTAATGAGAGATTTCAAAGGTTTTACATCAAGAAAAATGCTAAAAATAATTGCAGAAAATCCTCAAGAAAGCAGAAAAGAATGGTTGCTTTGGATGTTTGAAAAAGCGGGTAAGAAAAAAGCAATGTTGAAAAAAGTCAATTTTGGCAACAAAACAACCAACCTATTGAAATTTGGTCACTGAAAGTATTTGAGCAAAAATTAAATTACATTAATAATAATCCTTTAGAAACTGGATTTGTTACTGACCCAATTGATTGGAAATACAGTAGTGCAAGAAATTATGGCAATAACGACCAAACTGTTTTAGAAATTGACTTGAATTAGATTGTGGGCACGAGCGTGACGCTCGCGCTAGCGGTGAGACAATTAATAAAAACAATGAAATAAATTATGAATAAAGAAAAAGTTTTAAAGTATTTTACTGTTTTACCAATCATGATTATTGGATATTTAGTATTTAAGCAATTTTTATATTATGATGAAATTGATAAAAACAAATTATTTACCACTGGAAAAGTTATAAAATTTACCGAAAACATTAGAGATTATGGAGTATATTATGAATACATAATCAATAAAAAAAAATATTCAGGTGTAACCTCAGTAAGAAATTTAAAAAAATTTAAAAATAATATTACATGTACAAATTGTGTATTAAAAGTAATTTACTCTTCAAAAGACCCTAGTAAAAGTAGTTTACGTTTAGGTAAATATGAAAAATATAAAACAAAAGTTGAATTTGTAAATTTGGATGATTGAAAAACTATACGTCTTGCCTCCACTAGCGCGAGCGTCACGCTCGTGCACACAATCAAAAAAATATAAAACAATAAAGTTTGACTATTTTAAGAAGTATAACTACTTTTGCACCACGAAAACAACAACATTTATCTGAGACTATTCAGATACAACAACACAACACCATGAACACAACAAAAAAAATTGCTTCGGCATTGATTTCTGTATTTGACAAAAACGGTTTAGAACCTATTGTTAAAGCCCTTCACCAAAACAATGTAACCATTTATTCTACCGGCGGAACTGAAACTTTTATTAAAGACTTAGGCATTCCAGTAGTTGCTGTAGAAGATATTACGGCTTTCCCTGAAATTTTAGGAGGAAGAGTAAAAACGTTGCATCCAAAAATCTTCGGTGGTATTTTAAACCGTCAAGACCATGCAGGTGATGTGGAGCAAATGAAAGAATTCAACATTCCGCAAATCGATTTAGTGATTGTGGATTTGTATCCGTTTGAAAAAACCGTTGCTTCTGGCGCTGGCGAACAAGATATTATCGAGAAAATTGACATCGGTGGCATTTCGTTAATTAGAGCAGCTGCTAAAAACTTCAAAGACACGGTAATAGTTCCTTCAGTTGAACAATACGCACCATTTTTGAATTTCTATACTGAAAACAATGGCGCTACCACTTTAGAAAACAGAAAATTATTAGCTTCAAGAGCTTTTAATGTTTCTTCACATTATGATTCTGCGATTTTTAACTACTTCAATCAAGTTTTTGAAGAACCGGTTTTAAAAATCAGTGAACAAAACGGAAATGTATTACGTTATGGTGAAAATCCTCACCAAAAAGGATTTTTCTATGGTGATTTCGATAAAATGTTTACCAAAGTTCACGGAAAAGAACTGTCTTACAACAATTTATTAGACGTTGATGCAGCAGTAAATTTAATGAACGAATTCAAAAACGACAATCCAACTTTTGCGATTTTAAAACACAATAACGCTTGCGGTTTAGCTACAAGAAGCACCATGAAAGAAGCATATTTAGATGCTTTAGCAGGTGACCCAACTTCGGCTTTCGGTGGTGTTTTAATTGCGAATGGAAAAATTGATGTGGCTACGGCGAATGAAATTAACCAATTGTTCTGTGAAGTAGTAATTGCTCCAGCGTACGACCAAGAAGCGATTGATATTTTAGAAGAAAAGAAAAACAGAATTATCTTAATTTTAAACGATGTTGAATTACCTCAAACAACAGTTCGTACTTGTTTAAACGGAGTTTTAGTTCAAGATAAAGATAACGTAACGGATTCTAAAGACCATTTAAAAACGGTTACAACAGCAATTCCAACTGCAGAAGAAATTGAAGATTTATTATTTGCTTCAAAAATCTGCAAACACACCAAATCGAACACGATTGTATTTGCTAAGAACAAACAATTGTGTGCTTCTGGAACAGGACAAACTTCAAGAGTAGATGCTTTACGTCATGCTATTGAAAAAGCAACTTCATTTGAATTTGATTTGACCGGAGCGGTTATGGCAAGTGATGCGTTCTTCCCGTTCCCAGACTGTGTAGAAATCGCAAATAAAGCTGGAATTACAGCGGTGATTCAGCCAGGAGGTTCAATTAAAGATGAATTGAGCATCAATTATTGTAATGATAATAACATGGCAATGGTGTTCACTGGAATTCGTCATTTCAAACATTAAAATTTCACTTACAAAACATATTTCACAAGCGCATTAAAATATTTTTTTTAATGCGCTTTTTATTTGTATTTATTCCAGATTATTTTTATAATTTTGCGAGTTGAATACAATTATACAAAAAACGCTAAACCCTTATCAAACTTATGGGATTTTTTGATTTCATGACCGAGGATATCGCAATCGACCTTGGTACCGCAAATACTCTAATCATTCACAACGATAAAGTCGTGATTGACAGTCCATCTATCGTTGCAAGAGACCGAATTACTGGCAAAATTATTGCTGTAGGTAAGGAGGCCAACATGATGCAAGGTAAAACTCATGAAAACATCAAGACCATTCGTCCTTTGAAAGATGGGGTTATTGCTGATTTTGATGCGTCGGAACAAATGATAAAAATGTTTATCAAAAGTATTCCGGCTTTAAAAAAGAAATTATTTACGCCAGCACTTCGTATGGTAATTTGTATTCCTTCTGGAATTACAGAAGTGGAAATGCGTGCGGTAAAAGAATCGGCTGAGCGTGTTAATGGTAAAGAAGTATATTTGATTCATGAACCTATGGCGGCAGCAATTGGTATCGGTTTAGATATTATGCAACCAAAAGGAAACATGATTGTAGATATCGGAGGTGGTACAACAGAAATTGCAGTTATCGCTCTTGGAGGAATTGTTTGTGATAAGTCGGTAAAAATTGCCGGAGACGTTTTCACAAATGATATCATTTACTACATGAGAACGCAACACAATTTATTTGTTGGAGAAACTACCGCTGAAAAAGTAAAAATTCAAATTGGTGCAGCTACTGAAGATTTAGACAGCCCACCAGAAGATATGGCAGTTGACGGAAGAGACTTATTAACCGGAAAACCAAAACGTGTTGATGTATCGTACCGAGAAATTGCAAAAGCATTAGACAAATCGATTCAACGTATTGAAGATGCGGTTATGGAAACCTTATCACAAACGCCACCTGAATTATCTGCCGATATTTACAACACAGGTATTTACCTAGCAGGTGGAGGTTCGATGTTAAGAGGTTTAGACAAACGAATTTCAATGAAAACAGATTTACCTGTTTACATCGCAGAAGATCCTTTAAGAGCCGTTGTAAGAGGAACGGGAATGACCTTAAAGAACATCAACAAATACAAAGGAATCCTGATTAAATAAAAAATAGTCCATGCAGCAAATAATTAATTTTATCATAAAAAACAGCCATCGATTGCTGTTTTTGCTGCTTTTGGGCATCTCATTTTCTTTGGTTGTAAAATCGCACTCCTATCACCGAAGCGAGTATGTAAATTCAGCTAATGCTGTTACTGGTGCCTACTATGAAAAAGTGAATGAGGTAAATGAATACTTTAGTTTAAAGCAAAAAAACAAAGATTTAGCTTCGGAAAATGCATTGCTTAAGGAATTATTATTCAACAAAAAAGACACCATTTTAACTTCTAAAACATTATTTAGAAACGACCTCAACAATTACAATGTCGTGGTAGCCAAAGTGGTAAAAAACACATTTAATACAAGGGAAAACTACATCACCATCAATTCTGGAAAAAATTCGAAAATTGAAATCGATATGGGAGTGGTGAATGACAAAGGAATTGTTGGTATTATAGAAAAGACTTCTGCAAATTATTCAACTATTTTAAGTATCTTAAATACAAAATCAAAGATTAATGCTAAAATTAAAAATTCAAATCACTTTGGATCTTTAATTTGGGATGGACGAAATGTAGGTTTTGCACAACTAATTGACGTTCCAAGATTAGCATCTTTAAAACACGGAGATTCAATCGTAACAGGTGGAAATTCAGACATTTTTCCAGAAAATATTCCAATTGGAAAAATTGACAAAATTTTCATTGACAAGAAAACAAATTATTACACTATCAATATTCGTTTATTCAATGACATGACATCGTTAGGTTATGTTTACGTTATTGAAAACAAAAGAAAAAAAGAGAAACAACAATTAGAAGCAGCAACCACAGCACCAAAACAATAAGTGAACAATAGCGTTTTAAATAGTATCCGATTTGTATTTTTTTTACTCTTACAGCTTTTAATATTCAACAATATTAATATGTTAGGGTATTTAAACCCATATCCTTATATCTTATTTATTTTATTGTATCCTGTTAACAGCAACAAAAGCGTTTTACTTTTAGGAAGTTTTGCAATGGGTATTCTTTTGGATATGTTTTGTAATTCAGGCGGAATTCATACGATGGCTTCCATAGTTCTGGCTTACGTAAGACCTTCACTTTTTAAATTTGCATTTGGATTGAGTTACGAATATCAAACCGTGAAAATTGCGGATAAAATTTCACCTGAGCGTATTACTTTATTGTTATTAGCCATTTTTATCCATCATTTTGTTTTATTCTTTTTTGAGTATTTCCGATTTGATTTATTCTTTACTATATTGATCCGTACACTTTTCAGTACTATTTTTACGTTTACTATATGTCTACTAATTCTATATATAATTAAGCCAAGTAAGCGATGAGAAAAGCTGTATTACCTGCCGTAATTATAATTACTTCTGTTATCCTGATTGCTCGAATATTTTACCTTCAGGTAATTGATGAAAATTTAAAACTACAATCCGAAAACAATGCTATTAAAAAAGTATTTGATTTTCCGGAGCGAGGTTACATATATGATAGAAATGGTAAGTTATTAGTTGCCAATCAACCCTCGTATGATATTATGGTGGTACCAAGAGAAATTAAAGACATTGATACTACCGAATTTTGTTCGCTTTTACATATCACTAAAGCTGATTTTATCAAAAAGATAGAGAAAGCCAGAGTTTACAGCCCGATGTTACCTTCTGTTTTCTTGTCCCAATTAAACAAAGCAGAATACGCGGCGTTTCAAGAAAAAGAGCGAAAATTCGAAGGTTTTTATACGCAAAAACGTTCCCTTCGCGATTATCAAGTAAATGTTGGAGCTAATATTTTCGGTTTCATCAGACAAGTAGACGAATCTATTTTAAAGAAAAACAAATACTACAACAGTGGTGATTTAATTGGAAAACAAGGCGTTGAACAGCAATACGAAGAAATTTTAAGAGGTGTAAAAGGAGTAAAATATTTACTTCGTGATAAACATAATAAAATTATTGGACCCTACAAAGAAGGAAAATTTGACACAATTGCCCAACAAGGAAAAGATTTAACCTTAACCATTGATTACGAACTTCAAAAATACGGAACCGAATTAATGGTTAACAAAAGAGGAGGAATTGTAGCTCTTGAACCTAAAACAGGTGAGATTTTAGCTTTGGTTACAGCTCCTACTTATGACCCTGCATTGTTAGTAGGAAGACAACGTTCTAAAAACTACACGGCTCTTTATCATGATTCCATTGCTAAGCCTTTATATGACAGAGGACTTCAGGCTACATATCCGCCAGGTTCGCCATTTAAAATTATAACAGGATTGATTGGGTTACAAGAAGAAGTAATTGATGAACAATCGACTTTTTATTGTAATCATGGAGCTAATTTTGGACGTTTCATGAAATGCCATTGTGGTTTACATACCTTGCAATTAAACAATGGTGTTTATAAATCATGTAACAGTTATTTTGGGAACACATACAAAAGAACTATAGAAAAATATAAAGATTCTTATTACAGCGTTGATAATTGGGCTAACCATGTTAGAAGTTTTGGATTAGGACAATTTTTAGGAACCGATATGCCCATTGGATCAAAAGGATTAGTTCCTGATTCTAAAATGTACAAAAGAATGTACAATGGTGCCAAAATTAGAAGTTCTTATATTATTTCAAACTCTATTGGTCAGGGTGAAGTTTCTACTTCAACCTTACAATTGGCTAACATGATGGCAGTTGTAGCAAATAAAGGATATTACTACACCCCTCACATTGTAAAAAAAATAAAAGGACAAGATTTAGACAAGAAATTCACAACCAAACATTATTCTACAATTGACAAGCAATATTTCACACCCATGATTCAAGGCTTGGCTGATGTTTACAATGTGGGTACAGCTTGGAATTTAAAAGTAGAAGGATTAGAACTTTGTGGAAAAACTGGAACAGCCGAAAATAAAATTAGAGTTGCTGGTAAGACCTATCAGTTAAAAGACCATTCTATTTTTGTTGCATTTGCACCAAAAGAAAATCCAACAATTGCTATTGCTGTAGTTGTTGAAAACGGATATTGGGGTAACCGATGGGCAGGACCTATTGCAACACTAATGGCCGAAAAATACGTTACTGGAAAAATTACAAGAAAAGATTTAGAAACCACCATGCTTAATGGAAGTTTACTAGAAGAGTATAAAAGAATTGAAAACATCATCTATCAAAGAAAAGTTGATCCTTCGAGAGTTCAAGACTCTTTAAACAAAGTTAAAGTAGAAATAAGCGACGCCAAAAAGGAGGAAGAAGAAAACTAAATGAAAAATCAAAGCGTAGGAAATAGAATTGATTATATCAGCATATTACTTTATATAGTTTTAGTAATAATGGGCTGGATGACTATTTATTCTGCCTCGTTGCCATTAGAAGAAACTTCAATTTTTGATATTTCTCAAATTTATGGACGTCAAATGCTTTTCATTGGATTAACCATTCCGTTAATTTTAATTATTTTATTTGCTGATGCCAAAATATTTGAACGCCTTTCTTTTGTTTTTTATGGCGTTGGAATTCTTCTTTTACTTGGGCTTTTTGTTTTTGGTGTTACAAAAAAAGGACAAACCAACTGGTATCAATTTGGCGGATTTGGTTTTCAACCATCAGAGTTCGTAAAAACTGCAACAGCTTTATTACTAGCAAAATATTTGAGTTATTCACAAATCAATTTAAAATACACGAAACATCAAATGATAGGATTAGCTATCGTAGGAATCCCTGTATTGCTAATATTAATGCAACCTGATGCTGGTAGCGCCATGATTTTCATTTCGCTAATCTTTGTATTAAATCGTGAAGGATTACCAAGTTGGTACTTTTTTTCGGGAATAATTGCAATTGCATTATTCTTTTTATCATTAGTAATCGAACCATTCTATTTGATTGGAATTGTATTTGTTGTAATGGTAATTCACTATATATTTAATAGAAAAATCTCAAGAAATCCTATTGTTTACGGGCTACTTTACTTGGTTATGGCAGGTTTTGCCTTCTCTGTAAGCTATGTTTATGATAAAGTATTAGAACCACATCAAAAAGATCGTATTAATGTTTTAATTGGTGATGATGTCGATCTTAAACGAGAAGGTTACAATCTTAATCAGTCGATGATTGCCATTGGTTCTGGAGGCTTACTTGGAAAAGGCTATTTAGAAGGAACGCAAACAAAAGGAGGATTCGTACCTGAACAACACACCGATTACATCTTTACTACAGTAGGCGAAGAATGGGGATTTGTAGGAAGCATTACGGTAATTCTTTTATTCGTTGCCTTATTTTTAAGAATAATTTATCTAGCAGAAAATCAGAAAACAAAATTTAGTAGGGTTTATGGTTATTGTGTGGCAACTTATTTATTTACGCATTTCTTTGTAAACATTGCCATGTTAATTAAGCTATTCCCAACAATTGGAGTACCACTACCCTTTTTCTCCTACGGCGGTTCGAGTTTATGGTCGTTTACCATTTTACTATTTATCTTTATTAAGCTTGACGCTAATAAAGTAAATGAATGGTAATTAGAAACTCCAATCTTTATAATCAGATTTCGACTCCAAATTATTTTCGATTTCGTCTGGCAAATTTGGATAAAAATCAATTCCCGTCATCTTTTCAATTTCATCAACAGAAACAACAAACTCATACAAAGGATTGTTAGAATTTTTATGAGGTACTAAAAAACCAATCATTTTGGTTCCATCTTTAGATAAAAGTACTTTATAAAAATAATTAGGAACTGAAACCTTTTCTTTTCCTATTGTTTTCAAATTATCAGTTAAAACACCACCTGTAACAATATATAATCCATTATTTTTTGTAGCCCAATATCTCACTTTTTCTTCTAAACGATTCCAAACACCCGAATTAAATTCATGCTCTTGTGGACTAATATTAGAGGTGAAGAAAGTCTCATTATATTCATCTAATGTTTCTTTTCTATCTCCAGCTGGACACAAGTGACCCTTATCGTAACCCGATTTTTTATAATTTCTCCAATCTGCTGATTCTGTTATTACTAATGGATCTTGTTCGAAAAAAGGGCGATCATAATTAGTAGTTTTTACATCATCATTATCTAAATAATAGGCCACCCATTCGCTTTGTTCATGAGCTTCTGAATATGAAAAAGCATAAGTGTTACGCTTGTAAACATCGCTTGTGGTTGATGTTGGCAGAAAATCAAAATCACTAGAAATCACATTTTTACTTACTAAGACTTGGTTGTTTTCAAGTGAACTTTCATTATTAATATCAAATTCTTTACAAGAGAATAGTGAGATAAATAGGAGGATATAAAGTGTTCTTGTCATGATTTGGCTTAGTTTTTGTTACCTTTGTAAAGATAATTTTAAAATCGAAGATCATGAAAATAAAATTTTTAATTTTAGTGGGTTTATTTAGTTTACAAGCCACATTAGCTCAAGAAACTGTAATTGATAGTGTAAAAGTAAAACAAGAAAAGCTACTACTTGAACAACAAAAAGCGGAAAAAGAAAGAATAAAAGCAGAAGAAAAAATAATTAAAGAACAACAAAAGGCAGAAAGAGAGCGTCAAAAAGCTTTAAAAGAAGCAGAAAAAGCTCAGAAAAAGGCGGAAAAAGAATTAAAGCAAGCTCAAAAAGCGGTTGCTCAAAGAGAAAAAGCCAAAAAGAACATAGAAAAAGCTAAATCTAAAATAGAAGACAACAAAAAAGATTTAGAAAAAGATAAAGAGAAATTTGAAAAGCTTAGAAGAAAAGGAAAATTAAACACTGAAGAAGAGTTAAAATGGAGAGAGAAAATTCTTAAAAAAGAAAACAAAGCTTTAGAACTTCAATTAGACTTAGAAAAAGCACAAAACAAACTTGATAAACTAGATTAATAAAAAATCCCGATTCAAAGAATCGGGATTTTTTTTCTTTTAATTCATGCTTAATTTTTGTGGTAATCCTTTTCCTTTAGTCAACAATTTCATATCGGAAATAACATTTAAAGTTTCTTCCACATAAATATCTTTTTGTAATTCTTCATGCCAACGT
>NZ_JAIWOF010000219.1 GCF_020217025.1 Flavobacterium sp.
GATTAAATGAAATTTCTCCTGAGTATTTAGGTAATCTTAATATTGAAAATATTAAAACTTTTGAAGCTAAAAAAGCAATTGACTCATATACCGAATCACTTTATAAAAATGCTAGAGCAAAAGCTGTTCAGGCAAAATATGATGAATTAGTATCTAAAAGAATTGAGGTTGAAAATAAAACATCAAAAGATTTTGAAACTACAGGAGAAAAGATAGGTTCATTTTTTGGTCAATCTAGTAAAGAATTTGCTAATAGAGATGAAGTCAATAAATATGTCTTAGAAACATTTGGTAGTTATATTGACAAAAAAGTCAATCCAAAAACTGGAGAAATTACGGTTAACAGAGAAAAATTCCGTGCTTTAGTTGAAAAATATATTGGAGCTTCAGGTTTAAAAATTAAAGAACAAGAGTTAGCAGATATAGATGCTGAATTAGCTCTATATGAAGCTGAACTAGAGAAAAACTTTAAAGATAAAACTGTAGTAACTGAAGAAACAATCACAACTGGAGGTGGTGGTGTTACTCCTACAGGTGATGATGATAAAAAGAAAGAAAAAAAATACGATGACAGTTATTTAGACGATGAAAAACGTCGTCAAAAAGAACTATACGAACTTCAAATGAAAAATGAAGAAGAGCGTATTAAAATGCTAAAAGATGGTTATTTAAAAGAAGCTCTTTTAGAAAATCTTAGACATGCTGATAAGCTTCACGGTTTTGAAGAAAATATTAATGATTTATTGGCTTTGCAATCAAAATTAGATAAGGAAATTGTAGAGGCAGAAAAAGCAGGCGACACTAAAAAAGCTACATCGTTAAAAAAACAACGTGAATATGTGGTTGAGCAACAGAAATATATTGGAACTCAAGTTGAACATGAGCAAAAAATGCACCTACTTAGAATGGCTACCATTCAAGAAAAAGGAGGAATGCAAGAAGTTGATAAGCTAAAAGAAAAATATGAGCGCGAAAAACAACTAAGAGAAACTGCCTTTTTAGAAGAAATGGCATCGCTTTCTTTATCTGAAGAGGAAAAAGAAAAGCGCAAAAAAGAATTCCAAGAGCGTGAGCTTCAGATGGAGGAAGCAATGCTGAAAGAACAAATCAATCTTTTGAACAAAATGATTGATGATGTTAATTTTGAAGGAATTGATTTTAGTCTTTTATCACCTGAAGATGAGGAAAAATTAAGAATTCAAATTGAAGCAATTCAAAATGCAATAGCAAAATTAAAATCTGCGAAAAACGGAGATGTAGAAGAAAACTCTAAAAAGGAATTAGATTTAGGAATAGGTGGAGAAACTGATGTTCTTGGCTTTACTCAAGACCAATGGGATAAGTTTTTCCAAAATATAAATAATGGTACGGTTGGTTTTCAAACCATGGCTTTTGCAATTCAAGCTGCAGGTCAAATATTTTCTCAGGTAGATCAATATATGACCGCTTCAGAAAACGCCTCCCTTAAAAAATATGAAAGAGGTCAGGATGCAAGAAAGCGTGCATTAAAAAGACAATTAGATTCAGGTCAGATTAATCAAGTTCAATACAAACGTAAGGTTGAAGAGTTAGACCAGGAATTAGACCGTAAAAAAGCAGAAGTAGAATACAAACAAGCTAAGCGTCAAAGAATAATGTCGATTGCAAATGTAATTACTTCTACTGCTCAAGCTATTATGAGTATTTGGGCGCAAGTTCCAAAGTTTGATTTTGGTGCTACTGCTGGAATACTTACAGGAATGGTTACAGCTATGGGAGCTTTACAATTGGGTACAATTTTAAAAACACCATTACCAGCTAAAGGTTTTGAAGAAGGTTTGTATCCTGACTACGTTAAGCGAGAGCAAGACGGTAAAATATTTAAAAGTTCTGGTACTTCAAAAATGGAAACCGGTCTTTATTCTAAACCAAGAATATTAGTTGGTGAAGGTCCAGGAGATATGCCAGAACTTGTAATTGATAAAAGAGCCTTTGCACAAATATCACCAGAAACAAAAAGTGCATTATTTAGAGAGCTTCGTGGAATAAAAGGTTTTGAAAATGGATATTATAAGGACGATGTTTTTTATACAGGTAATTCTGTTGGTTCTGGTTCTGCTCCGGTAGGTTCCGATTCAGAATTAATTAAGATGATGTTAGCTGTAGTTGCAGAAAACACTTCAATTATGAAGGACTTAAAAGAGTCTGGAATCATAGCTTATTTTTCAAAAGACTATAGAGACATGAAAAAATTTGTTGAAGAAATGGAAAAATTCAAATCATTAAGAGAAAAAAACCGTAAATAGTATGAACTACATCACCACTCAAATATTTGCAGACAATAGAATAAATATCTTTGCTGATAGATTGTTCTATTATTTAGATGAAAAATTCACTTTTGATTTTGTAAAGGAAAAAATTGTTCTTTCTGGTCATTGTTCAGCCATTTTGCAAGAAGCAGAAGTTTTACCAACTGCTTCAAATGTTGTTTTCTTTTGTGTCGATTTAGACGTTTACAATTTTTTGCTGTTAGAAATAAGCAAAATTCTAGAACCAAAAATTTGTATGAAATTCAAAGAAAGAATCTTATTAGATTTTGAATTTGTAAAAATTGAAATTTGGTATGAAAAAACAGGTATGGATGCCATTAACTATGAGGATTCAGACATTTTCATACATGCTTTAGATAAAATTCCACCAATACTTATATAATTATGTCAATACCTGTAAACACACCTTCTTTTGTAGATACACCATCTACACAAGCTTTTCAAAATTGGGAATCTCCATCTCCAAATACTTTTATTTATGTTCAAACTGTTTACAATGCAATTTATCCAGCGTTTTGTAATGTAAAAATTAAAGATATAATTGGTACTCCTGAAGCTTCTGGATATACACAATTTAGATTGAAAGTAATGAAAATTTATTTTGGCACTACATCAACCACAGATTGGTTAGTAGCAAATGGTTCATTATTTCCTTCTTTAATTACAGGAGCACCACAAACTATCCCTATTACTAGCTCAGGTATGGTTGATTTTTTAGGACTATCAATTCAAAATCTTGCATTAGTTAATATAGGAACTCATGAAGCTAGAGTAGTTTACACAATAGAAGGAAAAACACCTTCAAATATTTGGAATGAAATTTCAAGCTATTTTCATGTTGTAAGATTGAGTGTTTATGAAAATGAACAAACCACATGGAGTGAAGATGATTTTATTCTAAATCACTATCAAGGAACTCCACGACCAGAGAAAACAATTACAATGAATGGTCCACAATGGACTGTCATTACTCCTGCTGATTTCATTTTAGAGAGTTCCGACCCAAGTGTTACAATTGGGACTTCAACTTCTGCAGCAGGGGTTCAATATAATGCTAGTGGTTCGGGTGAAAAAGTAATAAAATTAAAAATCGGTGATTATTTTGATACGCCACAAGCTCTTGTTAATCCAAACTATAATAGAGCTCTTATGGTATTAGCCGGAACATCAACTTTAGTTGGAAGTATTAATTTTATTCTAAACGTTTTAACTCCTGGTGATTTTCTTGTAAATCCTAGTCCTTTAAATTTTGAAGCTACCAAAGGGGGAACGGAACCGCTTGCAATTGATGTGTTTGTATTTGCGCAAAATGCATATTCAATCAGTCATCCATCTTGGTTATTGGTTACTCCATCTCAAGAGAATAGTCCTGGTAATTATGCAAATTTGAATGTAGTTCCAATTTCACATGCAAACTTGTCAGGAGGAACTTATGCAGGAAATATTGAGTTAACTTCAATTGTAGGTGGTTCACCAGTTACAATTCAAATTCCTGTAACTTATGTGTTGCATGAATTTGTTTCATCGCCCTATTCTACTACTCTATTTAATTTCACAAAGGATCCATTATTTTTTGAATTCTATACCCAAACAAATGACACTTATTTTGATATCAAAATGAATGTTGAAATATTTGATTGGCATTTTCAAACAGGACTTTCAAAAAATTATGTTATTCCTTTTAAAGTTCCGCTATACAATAAGCGTCAGCGTGAAAATATAGGATTACGAATTGATAAAATGATTTCTCGATTGGTAGATCCCTTATTTGAAAATTCAAATTTGTATAATGCAGCTAATGTAAATCTAGAAATTACCGAAAAGACTTATCCAGCTCACGAGGTAGTTAGAAATACTACGTTGACAACGATTAAGTTTCTTGCAGGTGTTACACCAAAAATTAAAAATGGAAACACTGCTTTCCTAGAAATATCTGAAGGAACAAAACGAATTGCAAATGCTAAATTTGATTTTGTTAATTTGCTTTTAGATCCAGGACAAATATATGATTGTGAAATTTTGAGAAATGGTGTTTCAATTGAACAATTTCAAATAACTTCTCTAACTCCTAGTTATTTGTATGTAATGGATTTTGAATCAATAGAGCCAGTTCTAGGTGATGTAATTGAATTCAAAGTTTTTGTAAATGCAACCGACTTTATCAGTAAAAAATATTTGGTATTTCCTGAATCGGAATATACAAATATGATACTTTGGGAAGATGAATTTAAATTAGTGCAAACTTATGAATTCACAGGAAAGCATTTGGTTAAGCCTGATTTTACTTACCAAAATTCAAATCAAAAAAGAAATTTAATTGATTACATAAAATCTGTAGATTCAAAAAATACTCAAAAGATTAGTTTGAATTCAGGATTCATTCCAAAGTCAGACCGCGAAATTATTATGAGCATTTTGGCATCAAAAAGACTTTGGGTTTATATTGATGAAAACAATTTGGTTGAAATGGTAAACGAAACCAAATCTATAGTTTACGATGATATCGACCGTGAGCTTATATCTTTTGATTTAGAATTTACAATCAACAAAAAACGTCATGAGGAAAATAATTCATTCTAATTTTGAGCTAGATTTATCTACAAAAAAAATAACAGACATATCGGAGAATCCAATTTTCTCCGATAAGTTTTCTACAAAATATTCATATCCAATTGAAATTGATTTGGAGGATGATTTGGATATCGCTTTTGGATTTATATCCTTTTACAATTCTTCAAATCCATTAACATTAATTGATGTAACGTATGTTCACAATGATGTTTTATCACCTGCGGTTTTAGAAGTTGAAGAAATTCAAGGAAAAAAAATGCAGATAACAATTTCGTGGGGGTTTGAAGAATTTCCAAGTTGGAACAAAAAATTGTCGGAATTGCCATTAGATAAATTTGAGGTAGCTAATATCTACTCTCATGCAGCAGGAATAATTTCGCAAACTTATCCAGCTGTAAATTATAATTTTCCTCAAATTCATACAGATAAAATTGATACTGATGACGATATTTGGTTTGCTTTTGAAAAAATATTGAACAATTTTAAAGAAGGGGCTTTCTTAGAAAACTATGTAGACACTGTTGAAGATATTACTTATAACAAAAATATCATGCAACCGCTTCCATATTTGCTTCATGTTTTAAATAAAGGGTTTGAAGATGGAGGTTATAATTTGGATGGTTCATTTGTAAATCATCCATTGATAAAAAAGATTTGCCTGTATTCAGACGCAAATTACTTTACAACTTTTGAGCAAGAAAGTTATACTATAATGAAAATGTCTGAAGATGGTATTGTAAGATCTGAACAAATAACCGGAACCTTTACTATTCCTCCAGCTTTTTCATGGCAACAACCTCAAATTGTTACTAATCCAAATCAAAGGATTTCAAAATATACAAGTGTTACAACCATTGCTGCTCCGGGGAAATACAGAATTATTGGAAAAATAACACTATTTTCTATGGTATTTAAACGAGCATATTTCACGGTTAAATATAGAAATACTATTATTGGTTCTTTTTATTATAATGCTTCAAGTGATGTCTTTTTACGCATTAATGGTATAAAAAGAACTGTAAATGTAGATATCGTTTTTGAAACCCTTAGTGATTTATTGCCAAATGAAATCACAATTGAAAGTGAACAATATCCTACATCTGACAAAGTTATTTTTGATATTAATATAAATCCTATTCGATTACATGATACATCAGGAGAGGCAATACCAACGGTGTTAAACCCGAATCAAATTGATTTAACACGAGCGGTTCCAGACCTTACATTTGGTGATTTGATAACTGCTTTAAAAAATTGGTTCAATTTGAATTTAGATTATGACAATTCAACAGCATATCTAAACTTTGTCCAAGAAGATATTGATTTAGCAAGGTTAAAAGAATTCAATTTATTTGAAGTAATGGAACCATTGCGCAAACTTCAAAAAGGAAACTCTTATGTATTGAAATTTCAAGAAGTAAATTCTAAAGAATATTCGTTTGTTCCGGTGTACCATTCATTTGATACTATTTCTAATTCTTCCTTTGTAACCAACGAAAAAACAACAGAAATTCAAATCAATGGATATCCATTACCGTTAGCTTTTAGAAATGGAGTTCAAACTGCTCATGCGTTTGAAGAATCAAATGACAAAGTTCAGTTAGTAATCTACGATGGGTTAACTTCGGGATTGAATTTAGCTAAGGACCCGAATGAATTACTTTTACCAAGTGTCCACGAAAACTTTTGGAGAAAGTTCATTGAGAGAAGAATAAATGCACAAAATTTTCAGTGGAGTTTTTTAGCGGATAGCTTTGAAATTTTAGGATTGAATGTAAAAGATAAATTAAGCTGTTATTCAAACATTCACTTAATAAAATCGATTTCCAAAACCGAAATAGAACCAGAGATTTTTGAAGTAGAAATTGAAACTGAAGCAGAGATATAAAAAAAAAGCGGACAATTACTGTCCGCTTTCTTCTTTAAATAAATCATCTAATCTAAACATATCGTTATTAGCATCAACAGCAACGATATGGGCGTATATCATTGTTGTCTCAATTTTTTTATGACCAAGAAGTAACATTAGATTTTGTATGGTTCCTCCGGAAATTAAGTATAGAGTAGCAAATGTATGTCTAGAGGTGTGAAAAGTAACTTTAATTTTAATACCTAATTGTAAAGCTATTTTTTTCAATAGCTTATTCATCGTCTGTTCTGCAATTTTTTTCTGGAAGAGTTTAGGTTCGTAATTAATAATATCTTCCGCTTGATTTATTAAGGTTACCAATTGGTCCTTTTTTCCTTTTTTCGAAACGAATGTTATATAATTATCATACATGTCTTTTCTATGTAGTTTTAGTACATCAGAAACACGAAGACCGCTAAGACAAGCAAATAAAAAATAACCTAATGTTAGTTTTTCATTTTCTGTTATGAATTCAGATTTATAATATTTGATTAGCCTTTTTAAATCATGCAATTTAAGTGGTGTTCTATTTCCACGAGAAGAACCTGCTACAACATCTTCCAACTCAAATTTTAATTTTATTCCATCTTTTTTTGCAAGCTTCAGGAATTTTTTAATTGATGCAATATTTGATGCAATTGTTGTGTGTGCATTTCCTCTTTTAACACACCATATTTTAAACTCTTTGAAAAATTGCAAATCAATATCTTGAAAAGAAATGTCTTCTTTATACTTACAGAGTTTTGCATATACAGAATTATGACGTTTATAACTTCCCGGCTCTAAGAAACTACGCTCTGCTTTAAGTGCTTCTTTGAAATATGCTAAGAAGCTTATTCGAGTTAAGCCACTCTTTAATTCTTTTTTTAAAATTGCAGGCGTTAATATTCTTTCAGTTAAACGGTAGTTGACTTTTATGCTTTCAATTTTTCCTTCTAATTGGCCAAGGATTAAATTATAATCAATCATTTTTTGATTGACTTCTTTAAACCTTGCCTTTTTTTCATCCCATAAAATAGTTGGAGCTTTTATTTCTGTTGAAATACGCTCTCGCTGTTTGTTTCCAGAAATGAACAGGTAAACTGTGCACTCTTCTCCGAATTTTCTAATCGTAAAATAATTATTCACTGACACATAAAAATTTGCTGTGTCAATCAGTGTGTCAAAAATGCGTTCGTTTTGGGCTAAGAACATAGTCAAAGTAAAAATTAATTTAAACAAAAAAAGTACACTACATAAGGCTTCCCTCGTGTTTGTGTACTTACTTTGACTACTGCGAAACATCGCATTGTGATCGCGCCAGGATTCGAACCTGGGACCTACTCATTAGAAGTGAGTTGCTCTATCCAGCTGAGCTACGCAACCTATTTTATTATCGTCGGGGTGGCAGGATTCGAACCTGCGGCCTCCTGCTCCCAAAGCAGGCGCGATAACCGGGCTACGCTACACCCCGCAAAAAAAACAAAAAAGCGGAGAGACAGGGACTCGAACCCTGGCGACGGTTACCCGTCGACAGATTAGCAATCTGCTCCGTTACCACTCCGGCACCTCTCCTATTATTGTTGTAAGAACTTATCTTTTTTGCGGTTGCAAATGTATATTTTCATTCTTAATTATACAACATTTTCGGGAGTTTTTTTCAATATATTTTTCTAATTTCTAAAAAAACGCTTACAATCAATACAATAGCTTTTTAATAAAAATGAAATCAAATTAGTAATATCAAAATAAAATTAGATTTCAACTTAGAATATCAACAAAAACCTTGCCTCAATTCGAATAAAAATAGTAAATTCGCAATTCAAATAAAAAACCTTTCTATCATGAAATCGCCACTAACTAAAAGTTTGCCTAAGCAAACACCTTTAAATAGAAAGGCGATAACATATATTACCGCTAATAAATAAAATTTAAATATATGAATAAAAAAGTAGTTATCGTTTCTGCCGTAAGAACTCCAATTGGAAGTTTCATGGGAGCTTTATCTAGTGTACCTGCTACAAAATTAGGTGCTGCTGCCATCAAAGGCGCTTTAAATAAAATCAATTTAGACCCTAAATTAGTTGACGAAGTTTTAATGGGTAACGTAGTTCAAGCTGGAAACGGCCAAGCACCTGCAAGACAAGCCGCTTTATATGCTGGTTTATCTGAAAGTGTTGCTTGTACTACTGTAAATAAAGTTTGTGCTAGTGGTATGAAAGCCGTTATGCAAGGTGCTCAAGCTATCATGGCTGGCGATGCTGAAATCGTTGTTGCTGGTGGTATGGAAAACATGAGTTTGATTCCTCATTACGTTCATTTAAGAAATGGCGTGAAATTCGGACCAACTTCATTAGTAGACGGAATGCAAAAAGACGGTTTAACTGACGCATACGATAACAATGCTATGGGTGTTTGTGCTGACTTATGTGCAACTGAATACAACATTACAAGAGAAGCGCAAGATAACTTCGCAATTCAATCGTATGAGCGTTCTGCAGCTGCGTGGGAAGCTGGTAAGTTTGATGCAGAAATTGTTCCGGTAGAAGTTCCTCAAAGAAGAGGTGACGCTATCGTAGTTACTAAAGACGAAGAATTCACTAATGTGAAATTAGATAAAATTCCTTCATTAGCTGCGGTTTTCACAAAAGAAGGAACGGTTACAGCTGCTAACGCTTCAACTATTAATGACGGAGCTGCGGCTTTAGTATTAATGAGCGAAGAAAAAGCACAATCTTTAGGATTAACTCCTTTAGCTTATATTAAATCATACGCTGATGCGGCTCAAGAACCAAAATGGTTTACAACTGCACCTGCAAAAGCATTACCAAAAGCATTAGACAAAGCTGGTTTAACAGTTACTGATGTTGATTTCTTCGAATTTAATGAAGCTTTCGCTGTAGTTGGATTAGCTAATGCACAAATATTAGGATTAGACAATGATAAAATCAATGTAAACGGTGGAGCTGTTTCTTTAGGTCACCCACTTGGATGTTCTGGAGCTAGAATTATCGTTACGTTAATCAATGTTTTAAACCAAAACAATGCTAAAATTGGTGCAGCTGCTATCTGTAATGGTGGTGGTGGTGCTTCGGCAATTGTTATTGAAAGAGCATAATTTATAATTTTATTAATGGTGAATTTTGAATTTTAGTTACATTTGTAATTAAATTCTTAATTCATCATTTCTTATTTTGAACCAACATGTTTGGAATTTGTAATTTAGCCATAG
>NZ_JAIWOF010000220.1 GCF_020217025.1 Flavobacterium sp.
TACCTGTAAGAGCAGAAGCCAGCGACCGAAGCGAACAAGTTTCGCAATTGCTCTTTGGCGAACACTTTAAAATTATTGAAATGACTGCCAAATGGGTGCAGGTGGAATTGGCATATGATAACTACATCGGTTGGATTGACTCGAAACAATTTCAAGCTATTTCAGAAGAACAATATCAAATTCTTAACAACACTCCAATTGTTTTGAATGCTGATTTGGTAGAATATATTACCACTCCAAACAATCAATTAACTTCAATTACATTGGGCGCTTCTCTATCATTTTTAGATATTGAAGAAATTAATACTAATAAATATAGTTTTGAAGGTATTAAAGTGTGTGGTGAAAAACCAAAATCAGATTTAGTTAAAACTGCTTTCATGTATTTGAATGCTCCTTATTTATGGGGTGGAAAAACACCTTTTGGAATTGATTGTTCAGGATTTACTCAAATGGTGTATAAATTAAATGGTCATAAACTTTTACGAGATGCTTCGCAACAAGCTACGCAAGGTGAGGCTTTAAGTTTTATCGAAGAAAGTGAACCAGGAGATTTAGCCTTTTTTGATAACGAAGAAGGAAACATTATTCACGTAGGAATTATGATGGAGAACAACTACATCATTCACGCTTCAGGAAAAGTACGAATTGACAGACTAGACCACTTAGGAATTTATAATGCAGAAGTCAATAGACACACACACAAACTAAGAGTTATTAAAAAAGTAATATAAAAAAAGTCCCGATTAAATCGGGACTTTTTGTTTTAGTTGATAGCTTTTGCTTTTTCAGGTTGTCCTACTATTTCGTAAGTCATTTTTAAAATACTCTTTGTATTTTCATCTTTCGGATTAATTGAATATGCTTTTTCAAAATGAGGCAAAGCGTTTAAAAATAATTCTTTTCGTTTCGCCGTTAACTCATTATACTTTTTTACATCCTTAACACTAGCATTAATTTGATCTACAAGTTTAGAATCTTCTGCTAAAGCTAAATATCCAATATTAAAATGTAATGAAGCATTATTAGGATCTAATTTCACAACTTCTTTAATTAAACTTTCATAAGTTACTAAATCATTGGTTTGATAATACAAAGTAGCTTCATTAATAAGCAACTCCACATTTTTAGGAGCAAAAACTTTAGCTTCTTTGTATACTTGTTTTGCTTTATCAAAATCTTTATTTTCAGCAAGTATAGTTGCTAGTGTTTTATAAACCTCTGGTTTTTTTGCACTCATTTTCTCATCTCTAGGTTTTTCATGAGTTCCTAAAGCAATCATGTTCTTTCTAGTTTCTAAATTTGGTGCTTGTTCTTCTTGTTTGGATGCTTTATTAATAGCGTAATAAATAACACCGTTATTTAAATAATCACTATTTTTAAATTCTTCATAATATTTTTGAGCCAAAACATAATCTTGAGATTGTAATGCTAAAATTGCAGCGTTTTCTAAACTTGAACCATCTGTTTTATCTAACTTATATATAAAATAAAACATGTTTGCTGATTCCTTAAATTTAGATACTTCGTTTAATTTATAAGCACTCTCTAACAACATTGGTTTCAACCATGAAAGAGTTTCATTAATATCATCTGTGTAGATTTTTTTACCAACCTTTTTTTCATAATCCAAAGTGGTTGTTACTGCATTAGAAAATGCTTCTAAACGCTCTGGATTTATAACTTTCATTTTTTCAATTGGAGAAGCATTTTCATTTAAAGATTGCATTTCAATCAATAAAAGCATTCCTTTATAAAAATTTGAATACACTTTATCTGATTCCTCAACAGATTTACTTTCTAAAGTAGTTAACGTGTTTTTGTATAATTGAATATCATCTGACGAAGGTTTATCTTTAGCATAAATCTTCTTTAAAACTTTCAGCTCCTCTTTTTGAGCAAATGTGGCAAGTGACAATAAAAGTGTTGCGCTTAATACTAGTTTTTTCATTATTTTAAAATCTGGGTTAAACAAAAGCCCAAAATAAATTTGGGCTCTTTCTATTTATTCTTGTGTTTCTGTTTCTGATGAATCAATATCTGTGCCATTTTCAGCATCAGAAATATTTTCATTTTCATCCAATTCTACTTCTTCATCTTCACGAAGTACTTTAGTAACTGCCGCGATTGAATCATTTCCTTTGATGTTAATTAATCGAACTCCTTGAGTAGCTCTTCCCATTACACGTAAATCAGAAATTTTCATTCTAATGGTTAATCCTGATTTGTTGATAATCATTAAATCATCTTCATCAGTAACGTCATTGATAGAAATTAACTGACCTGTTTTTTCGGTAATGTTAAGTGTTTTAACTCCTTTTCCACCTCGATTTGTGATTCTGTACACATCTTCTCCGTCTTCGTCAACCAACTTAGTACGTTTTCCGTAACCATTTTCAGTAACTACTAAAAGTTGAGAATCGTTTACATGATCTTTATCGATAGAAACCAATCCAATTACTTCATCTTTTTCGTCGGCTAATGTAATTCCTCTTACTCCAGAAGCCGTTCTTCCCATCGGACGTGTTTTCTCTTCTTCAAAACGAACTAACTTACCTGATTTCACAGCAATTAAAACTTGACTGTTTCCAGTAGTTAATTTTGCCCCAATTAATTCATCATCTTCTTTGATGGTGATGGCATTAATTCCATTTTGACGTGGACGAGAATATTGCTCAAGCGGCGTTTTCTTAACTTGACCTTGTTTCGTAGCCATAATTACATAATGACTATTGATGTAATCTTGGTCTTTTAAATCTTGCGTACAGATGAATGCTTTTACTTTATCATCTTGCTCAATATTAATTAAGTTTTGGATGGCGCGACCTTTACTTGTTTTTGTTCCTTCTGGAATTTCGTAAACACGCATCCAATAACACTTACCTTTTTGAGTAAAGAACATTAAATACTGGTGATTAGTTGCCACAAATAAATGCTCTAAGAAATCTTGATCTCTTGTTCCAGCCGATTTTTGTCCAACTCCTCCTCTATTTTGTGTTTTGTATTCTGATAAAGAGGTACGCTTGATATAACCTGCATGAGAAATTGTGATTACAACACTTTCATCAGCAATTAAATCTTCAATACTAACATCGCCACCAGAGTATTCAATTTGGGAACGACGTTCATCTCCGTATTTATCTCTAATCTCAACTAACTCATCTTTAATAACTTGCATTCTCATTTCTTTACTTGCAAGTAATTCTTTTAAATACGCGATCAATTTCATGATTTCTTCGTATTCAGCACGTAATTTATCTTGTTCAAGACCTGTTAATTGTCTTAAACGCATTTCTACAATAGCACGCGCTTGAATCTCAGATAATTTGAAACGCTCAATTAATTTCGCTCTAGCTTCATCACCATCTTTAGAAGCTCTAATAATTTTAATTACTTCATCAATATTATCAGATGCAATAATTAAACCTTCTAAAATATGTGCTCTTTCTTCCGCTTTTCTTAAATCATATTGTGCTCTACGAACTACAACATCATGACGGTGTTCAACAAAATGATAAATCAAATCTTTAAGATTTAACATTTGCGGACGACCTTTCACCAATGCAATGTTATTTACACTGAATGAAGATTGTAATTGGGTATATTTATAAAGTGTATTTAAAACTACGTTTGGAACGGCATCACGTTTTAATTCATAAACCACACGCATTCCATTTCTATCCGATTCATCACGAATATTGGAAATCCCTTCAATTTTTTTATCGTTAACTAAATCGGCTGTTTTCTTAATCATTTCAGCTTTGTTAACCTGATAAGGAATCTCGGTAACAATGATAGCTTCTCTACCATTTACTTCTTCAAAACCAACTTTTGCACGCATTACAATACGTCCTCTACCCGTTTTGAAAGCCTCTCTTACTCCTTCGTAACCATAGATAATTCCTCCAGTAGGAAAATCTGGCGCTTTAATATAATTGATTAATTCATCAATTTCAATGTCATTATTGTCAATGTAAGCTAATGTTCCATCAATAACTTCAGTTAAGTTGTGAGGCGCCATATTTGTTGCCATACCAACCGCAATACCAGAAGCACCATTAATCAATAAAGTTGGAACTTTTGTTGGCATAACTGTTGGTTCTTGCAACGTATCATCAAAGTTCAATTGGAAATCAACTGTTTCTTTGTCAATATCTGCCAACATTTCTTCCGAAATCTTTTTCATTCTAGCCTCAGTATAACGCATTGCTGCAGGACTATCACCATCGACAGAACCAAAGTTACCTTGACCATCAACCATTAAGTAACGTAAGCTCCATTCTTGAGCCATACGCACCATTGCATCATATACAGAGGTATCACCGTGTGGGTGATATTTACCTAAAACTTCTCCAACAATCCTTGCCGACTTTTTGTGGGCTCTGTTCGAAAGAACTCCTAATTCGTACATACCAAATAAAACTCTTCGGTGCACAGGCTTTAAACCATCTCTAACATCAGGAAGTGCACGTGACACAATAACAGACATCGAATAATCGATGTAAGCTGATTTCATTTCTTCCTCAATGTTAATAGGAATTAACTTTTCTCCTTCTGACATAAGTATTTATATTAAAATTATATATTAGTACTAAAACGTGCCAATATACGGCTTTTTGAACTTTTAGCACAAATTTTAAAACACTTATTTCGACTATTTATTAACAATTTTGTTTACAAATTGCTTATAATTCACTTGAAAGAAACTTTCATTTTTAAAATATTTTTTGTCATTTAGCCTAACTGTACTTTTATAAGGTATGATTTTTGCATTTCCTTATAGAATTTTGTACTTTTACTTATATTACAAATGCTATGGACGATAATTTTTCACCACGAGTTAAAGACGTAATTACCTACAGTAAAGAAGAAGCTTTACGATTAGGTCACGACTTTATTGGTACCGAACATTTAATGCTAGGGATACTTCGAGATGGCAATGGAAAAGCTATTAATATCTTGAATAATTTGGCTGTAGACTTAACTCACTTAAGAAAAAAAGTAGAGATTTTAAGCCCAGCTAACCCGAATGGTATACAAAATCTTGAAAAACAAAATCTTCACTTAACACGCCAAGCAGAACGTGCCTTGAAGACTACTTTTCTAGAAGCAAAACTATTCAATAATTCGGAGATTAGTACCGCTCACCTATTGCTATGTATTTTACGCAATGAAAACGACCCAACAACCAAGTTGTTGAACAAAATAAAAATTGATTACGAAACCGTTAAAGAACAGTATACAGCCATGATGACAAACGAAGACGATTATTTAGAAAACTTGCCAAAAGCAGAGTCGTTTAATGACGATTCCGGACAAGATGACAGTTTAAAGGAAAGCTCATTTAACAATCCTTCATCAGGAAGTAAAACCAATAAAAAATCAAAAACTCCTGTTTTGGATAACTTTGGGCGCGATTTAACTGAAATGGCTGAAGAAGGTAAATTAGATCCTGTTGTAGGACGCGAAAAAGAAATTGAACGTGTTTCGCAAATCTTAAGTCGAAGAAAGAAAAACAACCCACTTTTAATTGGAGAGCCTGGAGTTGGAAAATCAGCAATTGCTGAAGGTCTAGCTTTACGAATTATAAAGAAAAAAGTATCTCGTAATTTATTCAACAAACGTGTAGTTACACTTGATTTAGCAAGTTTAGTAGCCGGAACGAAATACCGCGGACAATTCGAAGAACGAATGAAAGCCGTAATGAATGAATTAGAGAAAAACGACGATATCATCTTATTCATTGACGAAATTCACACTATTGTTGGTGCGGGTGGTGCAACTGGTTCATTAGATGCTTCTAACATGTTTAAACCCGCGTTAGCTAGAGGTGAAATTCAATGTGTGGGCGCTACAACATTAGACGAATACCGTCAGTATATTGAGAAAGATGGCGCTTTAGAAAGACGTTTCCAAAAAGTAATTGTTGAACCAACATCGGTTGAAGAAACGATCACGATTTTGAATAATATCAAACCTAAATACGAAGATCATCACAACGTAATTTACACGCCTGAAGCTATTGAAGCTTGTGTGAAATTAACTAATCGCTACATGACTGATCGTTTTCTTCCAGACAAAGCTATTGATGCTTTAGACGAAGCAGGTTCTCGTGTACATATCATCAATATTGATGTTCCAAAGCAAATTTTGGAATTAGAAAAGAAATTAGAAGAAGTTCGTGAACTAAAAAATACGGTTGTTAAAAAACAGAAATACGAAGAAGCTGCTAAACTTCGTGATGATGAAAAACGCATCGAAAAAGATTTAGCAATCGCGCAAGAACAATGGGAAGAAGATTCTAAAAACAACAAAGTAACCGTTACAGAAGATAACGTTGCAGATGTAGTTTCTATGATGACTGGAATTCCTGTAAATCGTATTGCTCAAACTGAAAGTAATAAATTAGCTCACTTACCAGAACTAATTAAAGGTAAGGTAATTGGACAAGACGAAGCAGTATTAAAAATTGCAAAATCTATCCAAAGAAATCGTGCTGGTTTAAAAGATCCAAACAAGCCAATTGGTTCGTTTATTTTCTTAGGTCAAACCGGAGTTGGTAAAACGCAATTAGCGAAAGTTATTGCAAAAGAATTATTCGATTCTGAAGATGCATTGGTTCGTATTGACATGAGTGAATACATGGAAAAATTTGCGATTTCTCGTTTAGTTGGAGCGCCTCCAGGATATGTTGGATATGAAGAAGGTGGTCAATTAACGGAAAAAGTGAGAAGAAAGCCATACTGCGTGGTACTTTTAGACGAGATTGAAAAAGCACATCCAGATGTTTTCAATATGATGCTTCAAGTTTTAGATGACGGTCATTTAACCGATAGTTTAGGTCGTAAAATCGATTTTAGAAATACGATTATCATCATGACTTCTAACGTTGGTGCACGCCAATTGAAAGATTTTGGAACTGGAGTTGGATTTGGTACAGCTTCAAAACAAGCACAAACCGAAGAACATTCAAAAGGAATTATCGAAAATGCCTTGAAAAAAGCATTCGCTCCAGAATTCTTGAATCGTATTGATGATGTAATTGTGTTCAATGCATTAGAAAAACATGATATTGATAAAATTATCGATATTGAAATGGATAAATTGTATTTAAGAGTCAAAGAATTAGGATACACTTTAAAACTTTCTGAAGCTGCGAAAGATTATATTGCTGAAAAAGGTTTCGATAAACAATTTGGTGCACGACCTTTAAAAAGAGCGATTCAAAAATATGTTGAAGATGCGCTTGCCGAAGAAATCATCACACACAAAATACATGAAGGTGACCAAATTTTTATGGATTTAGATGAAACCGCACAAGAACTCAAAATAGAAATTAAAAAACTAGAAGAACCAAGCTCTTAAGCTTGGTTTTTTTTTATGTATCGAAATGATAATTGTATTAAAAAAAATACTACATTAGTTCTAAATTACAATTTCATTTATGCAAGACAAAGTTATCGTAGGTAGCGAAGAATGGTGTTCCTTCCCTGCTTTAGGAATTCCAACTATCAAAGCTCGTGTTGATTCTGGTGCAAAAACATCGGCATTACACGCCATCAATATTGTTACGTTTGAAAAAGACAGTGAGAGTTGGGTTAAATTTGATATTAATCCTATCCAAAATAATGCAAAAGCAGTAATTCACTGTGAAGCACCATTAATTGACAAAAGAGTCGTTAAAAGCTCAAGTGGCTTTAGAGAACAACGTTATGTAATCAAAACCAAACTTGAAATTGGTGGCAAAACTTGGGAAATCGAAGTTACTTTAACCAATCGCGATTCGATGGGTTTCAGAATGTTATTAGGTCGTGAAGCGATGTCAGGTCGTGTTTTAGTCGATCCTGAAAAACGTTATTTATTGGGACAACCTACAACCGAAAAACTTAAAGAATATTATTACGCAGCAAGCGAAAATAAAAAAGGATTAAAAATTGGTTTATTAGCCAGTAATCCTGAATTATACAGCAACAAACGTATTTTAGAAGCAGGCGAATTAAGAGGTCATGAAATGCATTTCTTAAATTTGAAATACTGCTACATGAAATTAGATGCCACAAAACCTGAAATTCATTACCGTGGCGGAAAAGTTTTGAACGATTTTGATGCTGTAATTCCTAGAATTCGCCCTAGTATGACGTATTATGGTTGTGCTTTAACGCGTCAGTTTGAAGCTTTAAAAGTATTTGCTTTAAACAATGCTTCTGCTATTACACAATCGAGAGATAAATTATTTTCATTACAATTGTTATTAAACAACGGAGTTGACATTCCAACCACAGGATTTGCAAACTCACCTTTAGATACCGATGATTTGATTAAAATGGTGGGAGGTTCTCCTTTAATCGTAAAATTATTAGAAGGAACACAAGGAAAAGGTGTCGTTTTGGCAGAAACCAAAAAAGCTGCTGAATCGGTTATCAATGCTTTCAAGAGCTTAAATGCCAATATCTTAGTACAAGAATTTATCAAAGAAGCTAATGGTAAAGATTTGAGACTTTTTGTTGTAGACGGAAAAGTAGTAGCTGCCATGCAACGTGAAGCAGCTCCCGGAGAATTCAGAGCTAATATTCACATGGGCGGAACTGCTTCTGTGGTAAAAATTACTTCTGATGAAAAGAAAATTGCCATTAAAGCTGCTAAAGCTATGAACTTAAAAGTGGCTGGAGTTGACATTATTCGTTCTTCAAAAGGTCCGTTATTGTTAGAAGTGAATTCATCTCCTGGCTTAGAAGGAATTGAAGGCGCTACTCAAAAAGACATTGCAGGCGAAATGATTAAAGCGATTGAGAAAAACTTTAAGTGGAAATAGTATGAAAAAGCAATATACAATACCGTTGTCTTTGTTTCTTTTAGGAATGGCAATAACAATAATTGGCGCATTATTTAAAATTATGCATTGGCCTGGAGCTGGAATTACTCTTACGATTGGAATGCTGACAGAAGCAATTGCAATCATCACGTTAATTGTAGTTTTACTTAAAAATACGAAATGAATCCGTATATCGACATCACATTAAGAAGTGTTGCTGTTTATTTTTTCATGATAATTGCTTTGCGAATATTTGGAAAAAAAGAGCTTTCTCAACTTAATACGGCTGATGTTATTCTGATTTTATTAATTAGTAATTCCGTACAAAATGCAATGGTTGGCGCTAATACTTCTTTGTATGGAGGAATTATTGCTGCTTTTTCACTTTTCTTAATCAATTCTGTTTTTAAGAAAGTGATGCTAAAATCCAAATTCATTAAAGAATTAGTTCAAGACAAACCCGAAGTTTTAATACACAACGGAAAGATTGAATTTAAAACCCTTGCTCGATTGGGAATTACATCAGAAGAACTTGAAGAAGCCATGCGTGAACACGGAATTGAATATTATAAAGATGTAAAATTAGCCATGTTTGAAATCGATGGTAATATCAGTATTATTTCAGGAAATGAAAATCTAAAACAAACCCATCACAAAAGAAAAATTCATAAAACATTAGGCGAACTAAATAATTAATATGAATAAAAACCGATTAGAAGCCTTTAGTGATGGCGTTTTAGCTATTATAATTACCATCATGGTTTTGGAATTTAAAGTTCCGAATGATACAACATTTGAAGCTGTAATTAAATTATCACATAAATTTCTGAGTTACATTTTAAGTTTTATTTATGTCGGAATCTATTGGAACAACCATCATCACATGATGCATACCGTAAAAAGAGTGAATGGTAAAATTCTTTGGGCTAATTTGCATTTACTGTTTTGGTTGTCTTTAATTCCATTTACAACGGCTTGGATTGGAGAACATCATTTTAATTCATTTCCAATGATGTTGTATGGTTTGGTTTTGTTAATGAACGCGATTGCTTACTTTATTTTACAGAAAATAATTTTAATCGACCACGGAAAAGACTCCGTATTAGCCAAAGCTATTGGTAAAGATTATAAAGGCAAATTATCGGTAGTTCTATATTTAATTGCTGTAGTTTTGACCAAATATTATGTCGAAATTTCTGGAGCGATTTACATTTTAGTAGCTTTAATTTGGTTAATTCCAGACAAACGAATCGAACGAGTTTTTAACGAAAACGAATAAATTATGCACATCATCAGCAAAATACTTATTATCATCATAGCACTACTCCACTTGTATTTTCTATGGTTAGAAATGTTTGCTTGGACAACAGCTGCAAAAAAAGTATTCCGAACCATTCCCGAAGATTTATTCGAAAAAACAAAAGTTTTAGCAGCCAATCAAGGTTTGTATAATGGATTTTTATCCGCTGGATTGCTTTGGTCTTTAGCCATAAGCGATGAAATTTGGAGCAAAAATATTGCTCTCTTTTTTCTTTGTTGTGTTACTGTTGCTGGAATTTTTGGAGCTTATTCTGCTTCTAAGAAAATATTTTACGTGCAGGCGCTTCCTGCAATTATAACTATTATTACCATTCTATTTTTATAAAAAAAGCTCAAGATTTTCTTGAGCTTTTTTATTTTATATATTTTGATTATTAATCTTCCATTTCAATTTGAAAACTATTCAAAAACGAAACTGATTTTTCAATATCGTAATGTAAAATTCGATCTTCTGAAACAAACGGAACATCCTCTCTATATGACTTTACGAAACTTTCGATAAACTCACTTGATTGTAGTGGTCTTCTGAATTCTAAAGCTTGCGAACCGTTTAACAATTCGATAGCCAAAATACGTTCTACGTTTTCAACAATACGTAAGGTTTTAGTAGCTGCGTTAGCTCCCATACTCACGTGATCTTCTTGTCCGTTTGAAGAAACAATACTATCAATACTTGATGGTGTTGCTAATTGTTTATTTTGACTTGCGATACTTGCCGCTGTGTATTGTGGAATCATGAAACCTGAATTCAATCCTGGGTCGTTTACCAAAAACGCTGGTAAATTTCTTAATCCAGAAATCAATTGGTAGGTTCTTCTTTCAGAAATACTTCCTAATTCTGACAACGCAATTCCTAAGAAATCTAAAGCTAAAGCTAAAGGTTGTCCGTGGAAATTTCCTCCTGAAATAATCAAATCTTCTCCAACAAAAATATTTGGATTATCGGTAACCGAGTTGATTTCAGTACGGAACACTTTCTTCACATAATCAATCGTATCTTTCGAAGCTCCATGTACTTGTGGAATACAACGGAAAGAATATGGGTCTTGCACATGAACTTTAGGTTGCGCAATGATTTCACTATCTTCTAACAAATCACGCATTCTTTCCGCAGTTTGTACTTGACCTTTGTGTGGGCGAACTAAATGAATCAAATCGGTAAATGGTTCGATTCTTCCATCAAATCCTTCTAATGAAACTGCTCCTATTACATCTGCTAAATACGAAATTTTCTCAGCTTTAATCAAACAGTAAACTCCGTAAGCACTCATGAATTGTGTTCCGTTCAATAACGCCAATCCTTCTTTCGATTGTAAAACGATTGGTTCCCAACCAAATTTTGCTAATACTTTTGAAGCTGGCTGTCTGAAACCATCAACATAAACTTCACCTTCTCCTAACAATGGCAACGATAAATGCGCTAACGGAGCTAAATCTCCCGAAGCACCCAACGAACCTTGTGTATAAATTACAGGTAAAACATCATTATTATAAAAATCAATCAAACGTTGCACCGTTACCAACTGAACACCTGAATGTCCATAACTTAACGATTGGATTTTCAATAACAACATGATTTTTACAATTTCATGAGGTACTTCCTCCCCTGTTCCGCAAGCGTGCGATTTTACTAAATTCTCTTGAAGTTTTGATAAATTTTCATTCGAAATCTTCACATTACACAAAGAACCAAATCCAGTGTTAATTCCGTAAATTGGATCAGAGTTCGATTTCATTTTATCGTCTAAGTATTTTCTACATTTCTCAATGTTTACGATAGCTTCCTCTGATAATGCCAACTGTTTTCCTTGAAAAACAATCTCGTTAATCATGTCAATCGACAATAAATCTGAACTTATATAATGTGTAGTTTCCATTTGGTTAATTTTAAAAGTCCAAAATTCTGCAAACAATTGTTAAAATGCAAGATTTATCAGCATTATTAACAAAAAATAAATAGTTCTCAAATTTTAAGGCAAATCTGGGTGCATTTTTAAGAATTTTCAATAAATTAGCGCATTCAAAAAATACAACATCAAATCATGAAAAATACAGCGTTAACGCACATTCACGAAAGTTTAGGAGCTAAAATGGTTCCGTTTGCTGGATACAATATGCCAGTACAATATGAAGGAGTAAATGCAGAACACGAAACCGTTAGAAATGGCGTGGGTGTTTTTGATGTTTCTCACATGGGAGAATTTTTCTTAAAAGGAGAAAATGCGTTGGCTTTAATTCAGAAAGTAACTTCAAATGATGCTTCTAAATTAGTAGATGGAAAAGCGCAATATTCGTGTTTACCAAATAACGAAGGCGGAATTGTTGACGATTTAATCGTTTATAAAGTTGCTGATAATCACTATATGTTGGTGGTGAATGCTTCTAATATTGAAAAAGATTGGAATTGGATTTCTTCGCACAATGATTTAGGTGTGGACATGCAAAACCTTTCGGATGACTATTCTTTATTGGCGATTCAAGGACCAAAAGCGGCAGAAGCGATGCAATCTTTAACTTCTATTGATTTATCAAATATGGGATATTACACATTCCAAATTGGTGATTTCGCAGGAAAAAGCGATGTAATTGTTTCGGCTACAGGGTATACGGGTTCGGGAGGATTTGAAATTTATTTCAAAAACGAAGATGCAGAATACATTTGGAACAAAGTTTTTGAAGCGGGTGCAGCTTTCGGAATCAAACCAATTGGATTAGCAGCTCGTGATACGTTACGTTTAGAAATGGGATTCTGTTTGTACGGAAACGATATCAACGATACGACTTCGCCATTAGAAGCAGGTTTAGGTTGGATTACCAAATTCGATAAAGAATTCACAAATTCTGAAAACTTGAAAAAAGAAAAAGAAGCAGGTGTTTCTCGTAAATTAGTTGGTTTCGAAATGATCGAAAGAGGAATTCCTCGTCACGATTACGAAATTGCAGATGCAAATGGAAATGTAGTTGGAATTGTAACTTCTGGAACACAATCACCTTCTATGGGAATTGCAATTGGAATGGGATATGTTCCAACGGCTTTAGCTACACCAGATTCTGAAATTTATATTAGAATTAGAAATAAAGATATTAAAGCGAAAGTGGTTAAAATGCCATTTTACAAAAAGTAATCAAGAACAAGGGCAAGTACAAATTTGAAAATTGAAATTGACCTTGAATTTGACCTTGAAATTATTATTTTTGCATCGAAATTTTGAAAAACGAATTAAGAATATTGAAATTATATAGAAATGGGAAGAGCGTTTGAATTTAGAAAAGCCCGTAAAATGAAACGTTGGTCAGCAATGGCTAAAACGTTTACACGTATAGGAAAAGATATTGTAATGGCCGTTAAAGAAGGCGGACCAAATCCTGAAACTAACTCACGTTTAAGAGCGGTAATTCAGAATGCGAAGGCTGCGAATATGCCTAAAGATAACGTAGAACGCGCTATTAAAAAAGCATCGGATAAAGACACAGCTAACTTTAAAGAAGTGTTGTTTGAAGGTTATGCACCTCACGGAATTGCGATTTTAATTGAAACGGCTACGGATAACAACAACAGAACAGTTGCCAACATTAGAAGTTACTTTAACAAATGCAACGGAACGTTTGGAACACAAGGTTCGGTAGAATTTATGTTTGATCATACTTGTAATTTTAGAATTCCAGCAGAAGGACAAGATGTGGAAGAATTAGAATTAGAAATGATTGACTTTGGTGTAGAAGAAATCTTTGCAGACGAAGACGGTATTTTAATGTACGCTCCTTTTGAAAGCTTTGGTGCTATTCAAAAAGAATTAGAATCAAGAGGTATTGAAATTTTATCTTCTGGATTTGAAAGAATACCACAAATAACAAAAGAATTAACACCAGACCAAGTAGCTGATGTTGAAAAACTATTAGAAAAAATTGAAGAAGACGATGACGTAATGAACGTATATCACACCATGCAAGAAAGCGCTGAGTAATTCTTTTTCTATCTTATATCCTAAATCCTCACAAGAAATTGTGAGGATTTTTTTTTTAAGGATTTTCAAAACAAATACATTATATTATGTAATAGTTTTAGATTCTTGGTTTTCTAACAAAAATGTAGTATTTTAAAAATTATTTCTAACAATTATAAATTAATTAAAATAATTTAGTAGCACAACCTGTTACTCACTCCTTCCAAAACAGAAGCTCAAAAACCAAAAAAAGTAAGTTATTTTTCAAAAAATCTAGTAAGCACTAAAAAAAATTGAAATTTTAACAAAATGTACAGAAAAACTACAGCAACGCATTCAAAAAAGTTTCTTTTGTTTGTTGAAAATTTTAAAACAAACAAATATGAAACACAAACTCAAGAAAATT
>NZ_JAIWOF010000086.1 GCF_020217025.1 Flavobacterium sp.
GGAAGAACAGTATCAATTTACCATAGCTAACAAGCCTGTAAAAGTAATTGAAACCGAAAGTGCAACATCGTACACTATTTTAATTAACAGAGCAATAGATGATGTAAATTCTTTTGAAAACTTAATTGTACAACAGTTAAATAGTGGCGAAACTACAGCTAACATAATAAAATATGTCCCTTTTCAGCCTGCTACAATTGAAAGTTATTTTTTAAACGGCGATTTTAATGGCAATAGAACCATAACACTTATTGTGTACAACGATAATTTAATTAATACGACAAACAAAATAACAAATGTTTGCAGTACTGTTTGTACAACATTGTGTTATGACTGTAAGCCGAATTATAGTTCTGAATATCAAACACCTCACACACCCGGTGCAAACTGCCCAACTAGCTCTATTTCTACATCGTGCGAGCAAGTATGTGTAACATATGATGATGGTGGAGGTTCTTCAAGCAACCCTATAGATATAACTGGTGGCGGTGGTACAGGTGGTACAGATGATTTAGACACTCCGCATAACGATAGCGGCAACAACAACCCTATTGTTACAGCTCCAGTTTTGGAATTGGAGGAGGAAAATGAAGAAAATAATGAAATTGATCCTTGTATTTCTTTAAAAGAAACTCAAAAAACAGACAAAGCAAATATTAATCCTATTCTACAAAATTATAAAACTAATTTATATCATTTTGGGGAGAATGCTACTAGGATTAACAAAAACAATTTAAGTCCACAACTACCTATTTCAAATAATTATTCTTACACTCAAAACGTAATGCCTTTAAGTTTAGATAGAAGTATTGATGTACCAATATTATCAAATCAAACAATCATTATTATTCATACACATCCATATCCATTAACCTATTCTATGTTTTCATGGGGAGATGCATATCAGTATCTAATGCTCAACCAATTAAGTAACATTTATAGAAATGATTTAACTTTAATGCTTGTTACTTACAACCCTGTTACCAATACAAATGATGTTTATGCTTTAAAAGTTGAAAACATGAGGAATTTTAGAAACAAAATGAATAATCAATTAAATTCTTTAGGAACAATGGATTTAAACTTAAAAATAAAAAAACTAAATGAAAAATTAGGCGATAAATTTGAATCAGAAACAAACTTAGAAAAAGCCTTTTTAGAATATTTTGATGGCTATGGAATTTCGCTTTATAAAGCAGAAGACAATCTTTCTAATTGGAAAAAATTAGAAAAAAATTTAGATCCAGTATCCTATCTTGTAAATCCAGTAATTGAAAAACCTTGTAATAATTAAATCTTATGAAAAAAATATTTGCACTTATATTTATATTTAGCAACTTAAATATGTTTTCACAAATTATAAATATTGAAGACATGAATGGCTCAAGCCCAAATGGTGTCTACTACAAAGATATAAACAATTTACTTGACCCTTATGTAGGCACATGGGTTTACAGCAGCCCTACAGACACATTAAAAATTAAGTTACGAAAAGTAATTAGAGCTCCTTTTATCAACAATTCGTATGAAGATTTAATAGTAGGCGAATATCAATATATTAAAAATGGAATAGAAAAAATAAATACTCTAAACAGCTTTAATACAAATTATCCAATGCAAATAGCTCATTATGTAAATGGTAATCGTATTTTAGAAAATCATAACATCCCTAAGTGTAATTATTGCAATCCAAATGAAAAAAGATTACGTTTAATTTTAGTTGAACCATTAAGCCAGTGGGGAGCAGACTTAAACTTAAGATTAATAGTTGTTAATGGTCAACCTGCATTAGAAGTATATAAATGGGGCACACCACCTCCAGCAAGGGTTGAAGGAGATCCAACAACTGGTCATGCAAATCCAATAATTGAAATTGGAGCAAATTTTATCATGATAAAACAATAAACCTCTCAACAACGACTTTTAAAATATAAAGTCGTTGTTACTTTTTTTTGTATATTTATTAATGATGAAAAATTTAAACATACGTTTTACTAATGGTTATAATTAATTGCAAAGCGCAAAACACCTATCCATTAACCCGATAGCGCAGAATTACATTCTGTGCCCACAAAACAAAATCCAATCCTTTTTTTCGTAAATTAGTAATAAAAAAATATGGCAGCTAATTTTGTATCGTTACATCGCGTAATAACGGCTCCACCTGAAAAGGTGTTTCGTGCATTTACAGAGGCAAATGCAATGGCTTCGTGGATTCCACCCTATGGTTTTTTGTGTGAGGTTCACAGTATGGATGTGAAAATTGGTGGCGGCTTTAAAATGTCGTTTATCAATTTTACAACGGGAAACGGACATTCATTTGGTGGAACTTATCTCGATGTAAAACCCAACGAGTTTTTAAAATACACCGACACTTTTGATGCCCCCAACTTACCTGGAGAAATGACTACTTCGGTTTGGTTAAAAGAAGTTTCTTGTGGTACAGAAATCAAAATATTACAAGAAAATATTCCCGAAATGATTCCTACAGAAATGTGTTACTTGGGTTGGCAAGAATCGTTAGAAAAATTGAAGAAATTGGTAGAACCTAATATACCGGATAATTAATTTTTTAGTTATTTAAGAGTAAATCATTTTTTACGCATCATAACGCTAGTCTTTCGTAATTGTTGCGTGGCTTTGTGTTTGAATCGTTGATTGTAAATGAACCATCCGCCAAGAGCACCTAAAATACTACCAATAGTAATATCTAAAAAACGTGCAGATACAATGATTTCGGTATTCGCAGTAAACGAACTTCCTATTTCGGTTAATAAAATGGTCATGGGTGTAATAAAAATAATCGCCAATGCATAATTTTTAACGATTAACACTTCTACTAAGTATTGCAACACAAAAATTGTAATACAAATACTTAGTGGCGTATCACAAAACAACAATATCAACCAACAAAGTCCAATTCCTATAAAGGTTCCAACTATACGATGAAGCATTCGTTCCCAAACGTGTTGCTTTGAAATTCCTTGTAAAATTGCAAGACAAGAAATAGGAATCCAATACGGGTTTTTCATTTCGAGTAAATGCCCTATTATTAACGAAATCGCAATGAATACTCCGATAACTATTGAGTCAATTAGTGAAACAAATTTTCCTTTTTTAATTTGAATGACAAAGATTTCTGTTGTTTGTTCTTTTTTAATCGTTAGCAATCCGTGACATAAAGCTAAAAAACATGCTAACATTGTTCCCAGAAATAAAAAACCAATTTTTTCAGGAATCATCTCTAAATTATAACTTTGACAACTTGCCATCGAAGCAATCATAATAAAGAAAAAATTACCAGGTGGTTTAATTTTAAAATAGGTTGTAACTAAATGAATTCCCATTGCGAAAAAACCAAGCACAATCGCTGAAACATAAGGATTAAAGCTAAAAATAAGCCCAATTCCAAGTGAAAATGTAAATCCTAAAGAACAAACTAATAGGGTTAGCATTCGGCTTCCAAAGGAAATATTAGGCTGGTAGTATAAAATAACCAAACCTCCTAAACTTGCCATTAAACCTTTTCCAAAATTATCAAAATATAATGCCAAAAAAAGAGGAATTGCCACACAAAGTGAAGCCAAAAAAGGAATATGACGCGAGCGTTTATTTTTTTTGAGTTCAAAAAAAGATTTTATTTTATCAACAACTGAGTTCAACATGAATTTAAAATTACTCATTCTAAGAATTTTCAAAGAGTAAAGTTAGTTGTTTTAAAACTTAACACTAAATGAAATTAATAGTTTTAACAAAAAATCCCAATCTTTCGATTGGGATTTTCTATATCTAAAATCAATTACTTGATAATTTCAATTTTTAAAGCTTCTTCTTGGTTAACCGAATCAAAGAAACCTTGTTCGTTCATCCAATCATCGCTAAATACTTTGCTCATGTATCTTGAACCATGATCGGGGAAAATGATAACTACATTACTGTTTGCATCAAATTCGCCTTCTTCAGCATATTGTTTCACGGCTTGAAAAGCGGCTCCAGAAGTATATCCTACGAATAAACCTTCTTTCTTAGCTAATTCTCTTGTAGTGTGAGCACTTTCTTCATCTGAAACTTTGATAAATTTATCAATCGCATCAAAATCTGTAGCTGTTGGAATTAAGTTTTTACCTAAACCTTCAATACGGTATGGATAGATTTCAGCGTTATCAAATTCTTTTGTTTCGTGGTATTTTTTCAAAACCGAGCCAAAAGCATCAACTCCTAAAATTTTTATATTTGGATTTTGTTCTTTCAAGAAACGTGCTGTTCCAGAAATAGTTCCTCCTGTTCCACTACAAGCAACTAAGTGTGTAATTTGACCGCCTGTTTGTTCCCAAATTTCTGGTCCTGTAGATTTGTAATGTGCATCTACATTTAAATCGTTAAAATATTGGTTGATGTAAACCGAACCTTTAGTTTCTTCGTGTAATCTTTTTGCAACATTATAATAAGAACGTTCATCATCAGCAGAAACGTGAGCCGGACAAACATAAACCTTAGCTCCCATTGAACGTAACATGTCGATTTTATCTTTTGATGATTTTGAACTCACCGCAAGGATACAATCATATCCTTTGATAATACTCACCATGGCTAAACTAAAACCTGTATTCCCAGAAGTAGTTTCGATAATGGTATCACCTGGTTTAAGGATACCTCTCTTTTCTGCTTCTTCAATAATATACAACGCGATACGGTCTTTTGTAGAATGACCTGGATTAAAGGCTTCAACTTTTGCATAGAAATTACCTGGTAAATCAGCTGAAATTTTATTCAGTTTGATTAATGGTGTATTCCCAATTAAATCTAATACACTATTATAGGCTTTTATTTCTTCTTTCATATGAAGATACTGTTTGTTTTAATGTTTCCAAAATACTATGCTTTACTAGCACTTTTGTATTTTATACTTATTTAATATCTCAAAATTGTCATATTTGACACTTCTAAAACCTTGCAAATTTAACAAAAAAAGTTTAACTACTTCTTAATTTTTTCTAAATCTAACAAAAATGCTAATTCTTTTGCTAATTCCTTAAGTGCTTCAAATCGTCCTGAAGCACCTCCATGACCAGCATCCATATTAGTATCAAGAAATAACTGTTTGTCATTAGTTTTCATAACACGTAATTTTGCTACCCATTTAGCTGGTTCCCAGTACTGTACTTGCGAATCATGCAAACCTGTAGAAACATACATATTTGGATAAGCTTGCGCCTTTACCTGATCATACGGTGAATATGACAACATATAATCGTAGTATTTTTTATCATTTGGATTTCCCCATTCGTCATATTCTCCTGTAGTTAATGGAATAGTATCATCTAACATAGTCGTAACTACATCCACAAACGGAACTTGTGCAATTACTCCGTTGTATAATTCAGGATTCATATTCACAATTGCTCCCATCAACAAACCACCTGCAGAACCACCTTCAGCATATAAATGTTCTGGCGACGTATATTTTTTAGCAATCACAAATTTTGAACAGTCGATAAAATCGGTGAAAGTGTTAATTTTCTTTAAAAGTTTTCCGTTCTCATACCACTCTCTACCTAAGTCCTCACCTCCTCTGATATGGGCTATTGCATAGATAAATCCTCTATCCAATAAACTCAAACGAGTGGATGAAAAATAAGGATCCATAGTAGCTCCGTAAGAACCATAAGCGTATAACAACAATGGATTTTTACCATCTTTTTTAATACCCTTTCTATACACAATCGAAATTGGCACTTTAGTTCCATCAGCTGCAGTTGCCCAAACTCGTTCTTCGATGTAGTTATTTTTGTCGAATTTTCCACCTAATACTTCTTGTTCTTTTAGAACTTTTTTCTCCATTGTTCTCATATTGAAATCAATCACAGAAGATGGTGTTGCCAATGATTGGTAACCATAACGAAGAATTTCAGTATCAAAATCTACATTGGTTGTAGTGTAAGCTGTATAGGTTTCACTTTCAAATGGTAAGTAGTACTCGCCTTTTCCATTCCATGGACGAATTTGGATCTTATTCAATCCGTTTGAACGTTCTTCAACTACCAAATAATCTTTGAAAATTTCGATTCCTTCTAATAAAACATCTTTTCTATGTCCAATTAAATCTGTCCAGTTTTCAGCAGCAGTTGCGGTTTCTGGTGTTTTCATTAATTTGAAGTTAGTCGCTTTGTCTTTGTTAGTAACAATATAAAAGCTATCACCATAATGCGAAATCGAATATTCTAATCCACGCGTTCTTTTTTGGAAAATTTTAAATTCGCCATTCGGATTTTTCGCATCTAAAATTTGGTATTCAGAAGTCAACGTACTAGAAGAACCAATTACTAAATATTTCTTTGATTTTTCTTTGTAAACAAACGTATTGAACGTATCATCTTTTTCATGAAAAACCATTGTATCTGTCGAAGCGTCAGTTCCTAAAGTATGCTTGTAAATTTTATCAGAACGTAAGGTTTGTGCATCTTTACGCGTGTAAAACAAGGTTTTGTTATCGCCAGCCCAAGTAGAACCACCAGTAGTATTTTCTAATTTTACAGGAAGAATTTCACCTGTTTGTAAGTTTTTAATTTGAATGGTATATTGTCTTCTCGAAACCAAATCCACTCCAAAAGCAACCCATTTATTATCTTCACTAACACTAATTCCAGATAAATTAAAGTACGCATGTCCTTTTGCCATTTCGTTGCAATCGAACATGATTTCTTCTTTGGCATCTAAACTTCCTTTTTTACGAGAATAAATAGGATAATCTTTACCTTTTTCGAAACGTGTGATGTAGTAATATCCATTGTATAAATAAGGAACCGAACTATCATCTTCTTTAATTCTTCCTTTCATTTCCAAAAACAATTCGTCTTGTAATTGTTTCGTATGAGCGGTAGATTTTTGGTAATATTCGTTTTCTTTATTTAAGTAATCAATAACTTCTGGATTTTCTCTTTCATTTAACCAATAGTAGTTATCAATTCTTTTATCACCGTGCTTTTCTAATGTTTTTGGTATTATTTTGGCAACTGGTGGCTGTAATTTATCAGACATTTTTTTTGTTTTATTTTGACTGTGAACGGGAACAAAAATAACACAACCTAAAAGGAAATACGTGATTTTTTTCATGAAGTTTTACAATAATTATTAACCGCTAATTTAGTATTTTTGTCCGAATAAAAAAACTTAAAATTATGTTTGGAGATATCATGGGCATGATGGGAAAACTAAAAGAAACCCAGCAAAAAGTAGAAGAAACTAAGAAACGTTTAGACTTCGTTTTAATTGATGAAAAAAGTACTGATGGCTTGCTTGAAGTTACCTTAACTGCTAACCGAAAAATTAAAAACATTACCGTAAGTGATGATTTACTTAACGACAAGGAAATGCTTGAAGATTATTTAGTTAACGTTTTAAACAAAGCTATAGAAAAAGCAACAAATGTTCACGAAACAGAGTTAGCAGCAGTAGCAAAAGAAGGCATGCCAAACATTCCTGGTATGGACATGTTTAAATAATTCCCATTCCCAGAGCAATAGCAACTAAAAGCAATAAAACAGCGACAAAAACTTGGAGAAATTTTAGGGTAACTTTCTTTAAAAGTTGGTTACCCAAATACGCTCCAGCAATCGCACAAAGCGTTGCCGAAATCAACAATACTTTGTTTTCATACAAGGTATAAGTCGTGATTTTTGAAGCATAAACACTCAATCGCGTAAAGTCGATAAACATCGAAACTACAATTCCTGTGGCGATGAAACTTTCTTTGGATAAACCGGCTTTAATCAAAAATGCACTTCGCAAAGCACCTTGATGTCCAGAAAGTCCACCGAAAAATCCACTTAAAATTCCACCTAAAGGCAATTTATCTTTTCCAAATTCTAATTTACTTAAAAACGGAATCAAGTCTAAAAGGGCAAAAATCACTAATAAAAGGGCAATGATGAATTTCACTGGAAAAACGTCTAATTGTTTTCCAAAAAGCGAATAACTAAACAAAGGTTCTAAATCGGAAATTTGCAACAACAACCAAGAACCTACAAAAGCGGCAATAATTGCAGGAATTCCAAATTTCAATAAAACTTCTTTATTAGCATGCTTTCCAACTAAGAAAAACTTGAATAAATTATTGGCAAAATGAACCAATCCACACAAACCTATAGCAATATCAACTGGAAAGAACAACATAAAAACCGGAGTCAACAAAGTTCCCAATCCAAACCCAGAAAAAAAGGTTAAAATAGCAGTTAAAAAGGCAACAATTGATATGATTATGATTTCCATAAAATTATTGTTTCAAGTTTCAGGTTTCAGGTTTAATTTTACAAATTATTCTAATTTCTTAAATCTGTGTTCCAAAAAATTAAAAAGACAATTTAGAAAAAACTTCCATTACATATTCATGCATCACTTCTTTATAATCCAAATGTGTTACAATACGAAGTTTTCCATGTCCCATTGAACTAATTGCTATTCCTTTTTGTTTCAATTTGTCCATAAAAAGCTTCTCATCTACAAAAGGTTGTAAGCCAAAAATCAAAATATTGGTTTCCACAGGTTCTACATTAGCAATCCAAGGCATTTTTTCTAACAAACTTCCTAATTCTTTCGCTCTTCTATGGTCAATTTCTAAACGACTAATATTATTCTGCAACGCAAATAATCCAGCCGCTGCTAAATATCCGGATTGACGCATATTCCCTCCAAAAATCTTTCTAATACGCAAAGCACGATGCATATCCGCCTTACTTCCTAGCAAAACCGAACCAACTGGAGCTCCTAATCCTTTAGATAAACAAACCGAAATCGTGTCAAACAATTCGCCAAAATGCTTCGGATGTTGTTTTTTTGCTACCAAAGCATTCCACAAACGTGCACCATCTAAATGGTATTTCAAATTATTTTCAATGCAAACTTGCTTAATTTCTTGCAAAGGTTGTAAATCATAACAAGCACCACCTCCTTTATTTGTTGTGTTTTCAATACTTACTAACGAAGTTAAAGGCGCATGATAAAATTCCGGATCATTGATTCCGTTTTTAACTAAATCGGCGGTAATCATTCCTCGATTTCCATCTACCAAACAACATGAAACCCCACTATTAAATGATGCGCCACCACCTTCATAATGATAAATATGCGAGTATTTATCGCAAATTACCTGCTCGCCAGGCTGAGTATGTAACTTAATCGCCGTTTGATTTGCCATAGTTCCTGAAGGAAAAAACAAAGCCGCTTCCATCCCAAACAAATCTGCTAAAGTTTCCTCTAACTCATTAACTGTTGGGTCTTGTTTATATACATCATCACCAACTTTTGCGTTAAACATTACGTTCAACATTTCCACCGAAGGTTTGGTTACCGTATCACTCACTAAATTTATTTCCATATATCAATCAGATACCTTATTTTTGATAAAAATTTTAAGGAGCTAATTCCCGCTATCCGTTGCAATCTTTTTTTAAATTTTGTCATACTGAGCTTGTCGAAGTAAAATTTAAAAAAAGGATTTCCACTACTATCGGGGCTATGGCATCCCATTTCAAAACAAAACTACAATATTTATGATTAATACAGAACAAGTCAGAGATATTATTGATCGCCTTGGTGCGTTAAGGAGGTATCTTTGACATCGATGCCAAAACGATTGAAATAACTAACGAAGAAGAAAAAACCTTTGCTCCCGACTTTTGGAACAACGCCAAAGAAGCCGAAATCATTATCAGAAACCTACGTTCTAAAAAGAAATGGGTTGAAGATTATAATAAAGGTTTAGAACTTTCTGAAGAACTTCAAATTATGATGGATTTCTTCAAAGAAGGCGATGTAACCGAAGAAGAAGTTGAAGAGCAATATCAAAAAACCTTACAACACATTGAAGATTTAGAGTTCCGAAACATGCTTTCCGATGAAGGAGATAGCATGAGTGCTGTTTTGCAAATTACGGCAGGCGCTGGTGGAACTGAAAGTTGTGATTGGGCATCTATGTTAATGCGAATGTATTTGATGTGGGGCG